>NZ_JAUBQQ010000001.1:153541-276947 GCF_036701335.1 Microcoleus sp. Pol12B5
GGCAAAACCGCGATTTCCGCTTCCGCTGCTGACGATAACACCATGAAAATCTGGGACACTGAGAGTGGTACCGAACTGCGAACTCTCACCGGTCATACTGAGTCGGTAAATGCAGTGGCGATCGCACCAGACGGTAAAACCGCGATTTCCGCTTCAGATGATCGAACCCTGAAAATCTGGGACACCGAGAGTGGTACCGAACTGCCAAATCTCACCGGTCATACTGAGTCGGTAAATGCAGTGGCGATCGCACCCGATGGCAAAACCGCGATTTCCGCTTCATCGGATAACACCCTGAAAATCTGGGACACCGAGAGTGGTACCGAACTGCGAACCCTCACCGGTCATACTGAGTCGGTAAATGTAGTGGCGATCGCACCCGATGGCAAAACCGCGATTTCTGGTTCATCGGATAACACCCTGAAAATCTGGGACACCGATAGTGGTACCGAACTGCGAACCCTCACCGGTCATACTTACGGGGTACTAGAAGTGCCGATCGCAGCACTAGCAGTGGCGATCGCACCCGACGGCAAGACAGCGATTTCCACTTCAAGGGATGAAACCCTGAAAATCTGGGACACCAAGACAGGGACTGAACTTAGAACCCTCACCGGTCATACTGAGTCGGTAAATGCAGTGGCGATCGCACCCGACGGCAAAACAGCGATTTCTGCTTCACACGATAGAACCCTGAAAATCTGGGACATCGAGACAGGCTCGGAACTCAAAACTCTCACGGGTCACAGTAACTCGGTATATAAAGTGGCGATCGCACCAGACGGAAAAACCGCGATTTCCGCTTCAGACGATAAAACCCTGAAAATCTGGGACACCGAGACAGGCACCGAACTATTAACCCTCACAGGTCATATTAACTCGGTAAATGCAGTGGCGATCGCACCTGACGGCAAAACCACGATTTCCACTTCGGATTACGCCCTGAAAATTCGGGATTTGCTTAGCGGTAAAGAGGTTGCTAGTTTCAGCGGAGAGTATAGGTTTGTTTGCTGTGCAATCGCCCCTGATGGAGTGACAGTTGTAGCGGGCGATGATTCGGGCCGGGTGCATTTCCTGCGATTGGAGGGAGTTAGCGGCGGGGGATAATCCAAGAAACCGGGTTTTTGCCCGAATCTGTGGGTTGTACCGAAGTATTTCGGAAAAAACCCGGTTTCTGGGGCCTCGCGATCGGGTTTTTTGTGGATGGGCGATCGGGTTTTTTGTTGATTGGGGCGATCGAATTTTTGTGTGGATCGGGCGATCGAATTTGAGAGAAATGTGCGATCGGGCAATAAGTTGTTAACCAATAAGTGATTAATGGGAACCCGATTAGTGCGATCGTTACTTGTTTCTCGGATTCTATCAGATTCAAAAAGATTGTGAGTAAAATAAACGGGGTTTGCGTCAGTTATTTTTGTAAGTGAGTCTAGTAAAATGTTGGTAACATATTTTTTGGAATAGGCAATCGTGTAATAATTCGGCTGCCTATCTTTTTTTACCACAACACTGATCAATCCTTACCCCCTCTGGATTTGGGGCGGGTTGTTCCCCCCCCAGTCCACTAACAATCCTATTTTTTAATAGTCGCTTGCAAATAAAGCAGCGGGTCTTCAGCAACCCAACCCAAACCCGAATTGTACCGAACTTCAAAATGCAAATGAGATGGCGGAATGTCCCGTTTTCCCGTCGTCCCCACAGTACCCAAAAGTTCTCCCGACTGCACTTTTTGACCGACTTTTACCGCAATATCTTTCAAATGAGCGTAGCGCGTTTGCTTCCCCGCTTCATGGTTCACCACCACTAAATTCCCGTAATCCCCCTGCGGCCCGGCAAAGGCGACAGTCCCCTCGCCCGCGGCCAAAACCTGCGTACCCTCCGACGCCAAAAAATCTACGCCGCTGTGGAAAAAAAATTCGCGCCGCCCCGGATGCAATTGCCGCCCGTAACGCAAAGCTTCCACTGCTGGCGCGGGCAGCGGAAATCCTTGCACCGATGGCGTTGCATCGGGATTGATAGAAGGCCCGATCGACCTATTCACCGCTGGCACAAACACCGTTTTCCCCAAAGGCCTGCACCCATTCGCCTCAAATAGCAAATCTGCGCGCACTTTGTAAGCTTCTGCCAGTTTTTGCCAATTCCAGCCCGCAGGCACTTCTACCTCCCTGCCACTGTACGGAGGAATGACGATCGCACTTCCAGCAGATACTCCACCGCCCCGCAACATCGGATTTATCCCGATCAGTGCCGCAGGAATCACACTGTACTGCCGCGCGATGCTTTCTATTGTTTCGCCCTGGGCCACAGTGTGGCGGCGCAACCGAGACATAGCCGGACTCGGGCAATCGCGGGCGGGGTCGGGGTTTTCTACAGGTGTACCTAAAGGAAGATTTGCAGGTGGGATTTCGGTATTTGCCGCCGTTTTCCCAACGGGTGCGATCGACCAAATTAATGCAAAAATCAGCGGAAATAAGCGTTTCAAAGTCATTATGTACATAAAAAAGTATTCATTTCGGACAGTTGACAATTTTAAAATCCTGTGAAACTGCATATTTGAAAGCTCTAGCCACCCCCCAGACTGTAAATCCCAGGCTAAGCCAAGTTAGGATGAGAATTATTAGTTTGATTCGCTCTTGGCAAATCCGGCAAAATTGCCTGTGATGCCGATGGGCGCCTGCCTGTTAACAGCTATGTTCTTGAGGAAGCGGTACGCCCCGCCCCGCTTCCTTCCCGTCGCCAAGACAAAAAAGCTTGATTCGGAACCTGTCTGCGGGGATGAGGTATTTAGCGGGAGTTATTAAATGAGTTTATCTTTTAAGCAAGCGACCCTTTATGTGACTCTGCTGTCAATCGGCGGAGGTATGGGATGGTTGGGAAATCGCTATCTGCAAGGCTCAAACAATCTGGAAACCGGATTGGTTTTGCCAGTAGTACGCCAGCAAATCCCCCCCTATGCGTCTCCTCCAGTTCTGGAAAATCGGGCAGTCGATCGCAGCAATCCCAATTTTATTGCTGAAGCAGCGGAAAAAGTCGGCCCGGCTGTAGTGCGGATTGACGCATCAACCAAGGTGGCGAATCAAGTGCCCGAAGCTTTCAAAAATCCTTTGTTTCGTCGGTTTTTTGGGGAGAATTTGCCACAGCCGGAAGAACGACTCAAGAGAGGTACGGGTTCCGGGTTTATTCTCACTTCGGACGGCCGCATCGTTACTAATGCTCACGTTGTCTCCGGGACTGATACTGTCAAGGTGACTCTCAAAGACGGCCGCGAGTTTGAGGGTAAGGTGCAGGGAGTCGATCCGCTGACGGATGTCGCTGTGGTTAAGATTAATGCTAAGGAACTGCCGCAGGTGGCTTTGGGTCGATCGGACAATATTGTACCGGGACAGTGGGCGATCGCGATCGGCAATCCTTTAGGTCTCGACAATACCGTGACTGTGGGCATTATCAGCGCTACTGGTCGATCAAGTTCCCAAGTCGGCATCCCCGACAAGCGAGTCCGCTTCATCCAAACCGATGCTGCCATCAACCCCGGCAATTCAGGCGGCCCCCTACTCAACGACCAAGGCGAAGTAATTGGCATCAATACCGCTATCCGCGCGGACGCTCAAGGCTTGGGATTTGCAATTCCGATCGAAACCGCCAAACGAGTTTCCGATCAGCTATTCGCCAAAGGTAGAGCCGAACATCCCTATCTCGGCATTCAAATGGTCAGCTTGAGTGCCGCCACCAAGGCAGAACTCAACAAACAGCTCGATAATAATAATAAAATTACCCTCGATCAAGGCGTAGCCGTGGCGCGAGTCGTGGAAAATTCCCCCGCTCAAAAAGCCGACTTGCGCCCCGGAGATGTCATTCAAAAAGTTGACGGAATTGCGGTTAACACTCCCGGTGACGTGCAAGAACGGGTGGAAAACACGGTTGTGGGCAAAGAACTAGAAGTGGAAATTAACCGTTTGGGTCAAGTTCAGAAAATTAAAGTACGTCCGGGTGCTTTTCCCCTATCGGGTAGCTCCGCCGGTGGGTAATACCATTTTCAATTTTCGATTTTCGATTAAAGAATTAAGAATGACTTACTGCATAAGGATTTGGAGCTTATCTACAGTTGCATTCTTTTTTGAAATTGGTATTAGTTGCAGGGGTGGAGGATGGAAGATGAATCTGATGCTTTATAGTCCTGGAAGCAGTAACCGGGTTTTTTCACCAAAAGCCTCGGTGTAGCGCGAGGGATAGCCGGTTAACAGCCCGGTTTCTTAATTCCCTGTGCCTCCATGATTCAGGATTATGGATTTTTCTGAACAACTTTCATCTTTCTTGCTTCCCCAACCCGTTGATCTTTTTACTTGTCTTTGGGTGAGTTTGGTTTAATCGAGCTGGTGCTTGCTAAATTTTCTTCTAGGTGCATCCTTTGCTCCATTTGCCTCAAAAAATAGCCTGTCATCATCGCTGAAGCTAGCAAACCTGCTAAGTTTTCGCGATCGGTGGTAATTTCGACGTTAAAATTTTCTGAAGGCAAAACGCCGACAAGTCCTTGAACGTTATGAGAGATTATTTCTCTGATGTCGGGGCTGACGGACTTGGCGACGTGGGCTAGAACCTCCGGGGATTGGTGTTGGAGGTACTTCAGCAGTGGATTGACTGCGGTTTGTTGGGCATTGGATGTGTCAAAGTCAGGGTGAAAAACCATTTGGCGATTCTTAATTTCTGGCTGGTTACATTCTACTTCAAACTACTCGTCATTGCTTGGGTACAAATTTGCCTGAAAGTCAAGTTGCAATTGTTTTGGCAGTTGATCTACTTGAAAGTACCGATGAAATTTCTCGGTAACTTGTAACCAATACGACCGCCCCTCAGTCGGTCGCCGTTTGCGGACGAAACCCATTTCTACCAACTCCTGCACTTGTTGGTAAGCTCCTGAACCTCGCAAGTTAACTAAATCTGGCTGAGCGATGCCGCCTTTGAGGGCGATCGCAGCCAGCGTCCGCAAAGCTCCCACACCTAATTCTGGAGGTATTAAAGTTTGCATTAAACTGGCAAACTCTTCTCTGAGTTGCAGGCTGTATCCTGTGGGGGTTTCGACGACTTCTAATGCACTGTCGCGGTGGGACGAGTCAGACATGAGTTCGATGATGGCGTCTTCGGCTTCGGCTCGATCGCACTTGGCAATCTCGGCAATTTCTGCGATCGACACTGGCTGACCTTTTAGGTAAAGTATGGCTTCTATTGTTGTGGCTAAGCGAGTCATTTGGGAATTGGTAATTAGGAATGGGGACGTGGAAAGAAGGAGGAAGAAGCAAGGAAGAAGAAAGACTCAGGAAAACAACAGTTATCCGTATTTCCGTAACTTCCGTCTAGTGAATAATGAGAGTTAGGAATAAACATTCTCCTTACACAAATTATTAATAGTGTAGGTTAGGTTGAGAAACAAAACCAAAACTTTCAATTTTCTTTTTTTATATCAGTCCGAGACGCAGAAATATATAACGTTTCTGGCTCTCCTGAGCTTATGGTGCTCAACCAATACACCTGACGGGGTGACACCCCCGTCATAACCCCCTAGCTGACGGGGTTATTACTAATTCAGGGTAAAAAAAGATGGGTCAGTATTGTTAAGAAGCCCCATCAGTTAAAATGTTACCTCAATCATACCAAATTTGTTTCCAACGGCAGCTCAAAAACGCCTAATACTTGACTCGGACTATTGTAGTTTTTCTGCTCCCAACCCATAAATAGGTGAGTATTGAGTTATTGGCAAAATTGATGCCATACCCAATCATGTTTGAGAGCCGACGACATTCTCTTCAACGATTTCTCAAGCTACCTATCTTCAAGATAGAAAAGCTTTGGTTTGCTCTGCTTAAATATACCCATCTTCTGTCAATACGCGGCAGAATAAAATAAGAATTCACTCTCATTGATCAAGTAAGGAAAGGATTTGGGTAAAAATTTATTAACGCTCTTAATCGAGCCTAGCCTGTAGATAATTGTGGAATCGGAAAAACTTTTAGCCACTGTTGTATCCAGTTATATCAGGTTCGGATAATTACTTATAATATTTAAGTTCGACGACTGACCCTCACAAACCAGCGAGTGAGGCAAAATCTCATTGGTAATCAGTTAAGCCTGTATGGCTATTGTCAACAGGATTCCAGAAGAGGTCTCTTGCGAAAAATTGGTCAGAGCCTCGCTGGGGAAAATCCAGATTATTTGCTCTCATTCTATCACGACCTACTCGAAAAATACCTAAGCCCAACACAATTACTTACTCTTCAGATGTTCGCGCGTGTTGTTGCAGACTCAAAAAGAAGTCAGAATAGAACCATTAGCTGTTAAAGAGCAATTGCCGATCTTACAAAGTAGTCGCCGCCGTCACATACAAAGATTTTTACAGGTTCCAGGACTTAGCATACTTGTGCTGTGGTTTCCAATTGTCTGCATAGGTAATAGCCCGTCACCTAAAAGTCGGGTGTCAATTAGTAATTGCATTGGGATAGAACTCAATGCAAAGATTATAATGTCTTAATGGTAAGTGCCATAGTTCAAAAAAGGGTATTTCCTGTATTCTGGACGCTGTGAGATAAACATGGGGCTTCTAATACAAGTCGAAGAGAAACAAGTGTTATGTCCAGTTATTCGCTTGTTAAAAAGATATAAATTAGTAATTGTTGGCGCTCGGTAATTTCAGTAACTGCTAACCGCAACAGGGTTGCGGTTAGCAGTTACGACTTTGGTCGCGTACAAATGAGCCTCTTGCTAATCGAACATTTGAAAATCTTGATGACTTAGAAAAGGTTTTATTTGCTCGCTACCAACAATTACTCCAACAACAAGATTTAATTCGGGGTTTCACAAACTTTCACTGGTGGCCTCAAGTTCCCGTTGCTGCTTAATTATGGGTAAGTACCCGGATATGATATAAGATTGAGCCTCCAATTTATAATTTTAGTTACTGGGCTGAAAGATATTGTCTGGTCCGCACCTGGGCAATCTCACTCAGTTGGTGGTGGGAACGAGTCAGAGGAGCCTGTGTTTCCCAGTTGCGATCGCCCTCGTCGAGCTCACGTTAACTATGAGTAAAAGCGTTTATCGCAAAAAAAAATAGGCTAGCTATATTTCACAGCGCCTATCTCAATCAAAATTTTAATGGTTCCCCGCAACGCCGTCTTACCTCAGCTTTTGACCTGGTATTTTACCAGGTGGGTACCGTTGGCTCGGACTTAAAGTTTCTGGGTACAAGCCCAGTTTACTGCTGTCCAAACATCTTGATTCCCGAGAGTTAAGAGTTATAGATCAAAAAAACATTATTGGCAGTCACCAACGTCGCAGTAGAACCTTTATTTAATATATACCAACTAACCCGATTTTGGCAAGCTTCGAGCAATTTAACTTGCATACCAGATAGATTCAACGGTTTGAGCCAGATCCTCTGCTGACGATCGCCCCTGAGCCACCAAGTCCGCGTCGATCACAACTGTAACGTGACCGAGTTTGCGACCGGGACGCGATACTTTCTTACCATACCAATGGACAAAAGCACCACTAATTTGTGCCAGTTGTTTTCTTTTTGCTAAATAATCGGACTCAGCCGACTCGTAACCTAGCAAATTTACCATGACAGCGCCTGCACATTTTAAATCGGAATTCCCTAAAGGCAGTTGACAAACTGCGCGCAAATGCTGTTCAAATTGTGAAGTTTCGCAAGCATCGATCGTAAAATGTCCAGAATTGTGGGTGCGGGGTGCAATTTCATTGACTAACAGCTTATTGTCGGCGGTTAAAAATAATTCAATGCCGAATATGCCGACAGCTTGCAAACTGTTGAGGAGAGTGCGGGCGATCGCACAAGCTTCATTTTTCACCTCTAAACTAATATCAGCGGGCGCAATCACCACATGACAAACCTGATTTTGCTGCTGAGTTTCTACGATCGGATAAATCGCAATTTCGCCAGTTGCCGATCGAGCCGCAATCACAGCCAATTCGCGATCAAACGGCACAAACTCTTCCACTAGCAAAGACTGACCTTGGAGTGTAGCACGAATTGACTCAAAACTCCCCCGATCCTTAACAATAAAAGTACCTTGGCCGTCATAACCGTGGCGGCGAACTTTGACGACAAAGGGAAAGTCGATCGATCCAGCACCCGAATCTCCTGCAATCTGCACGCTGTCAGAAACAGAAATTGCCCGAAAGTCGATCGCCACCGCCTTAAACAATTCTGGGGGCAAATCCGCACTGCCATCCCATTCCCAAAACCTCGGAGTTGGCAAACCCAAACCTTGTAAATAACAGCGCTGAACGTACTTATCCAACAAAGGAGAAAGCGACGACAAACTCGGCTGAAATAACACACCTTGCTCTTCTAGCGACCGCAAACCATCCAAATCCACAAACTCATTTTCAAAAGTAATAACATCGCAGCCAGCAGCCAATTGAGCCGTAGCCAAAACATCATCAACAGCAGCCAAAACAGCATCAGCAGCAACAGAAACTGCCGGGTCAGTAGCATGGGGAGTTTGTACTACCAATTCAATACCGAGCGCCCTAGCAGCATCCCCCATCATCCAAGCTAGCTGGCCGCCGCCGACAACGCCCACCCGCTTAAATTTTGCAGACGAACTCGCAGCGGTTTGATTTGATTTCATGTGAGTAAAATTCTCAGAGTCAACCTGCCTATCTTATCGCTATTTGTCCCCGGATCAATTATAGTAATTGCAGAGTTAAAAGCCAGAAAAGAGTTTTAATTGCCTGATTAATATCGAGGCAGAACCCAGAAAAATTGGGCGGCTAAAGTCTTTAATTATTGCACGCTCCCAGCCATTGATAAACAGCGGTAGAAGCCCACTCCTCCAGAAAAGTGCCACATCTAGCAATTCCCTAGCGCCAAGCATGGCATAATTGACAGCACTGCAAAAAGCAGATAGACAGATGCCAACACTGAAAATCAGACATTCAGGGAACACAATTTATAGGTGAGGATACTGTGAAAGTTTTAGTTGTGGGAAACGGAGGTCGCGAACACGCGATCGCAAAAAAACTGCTAGAATCTACGCGGATTAAACAAGTATTCTGCGTACCGGGCAACGGCGGCACAGCTACCACCCCAGGCTGTCAAAATCTGTCGCTCAACATCGACGACTTCCAAGGCATCGAACGCTTTGTGATGGTCAACAACATCGGATTAGTCATCGTCGGCCCAGAATTGCCCCTATCGCTAGGCATCGCCGACTATTTCCAACAGCGAAAAATGATGATTTTCGGCCCCACCAAAGCCGGCGCCCAAATTGAATCCAGCAAATCCTGGGCCAAAGAATTGATGCTCGAAGCAGGCATCCCCACACCCAAAGCTGCCGTATTTACAGACGCAGAAGCAGCAAAAGCATACGTTCTGGAACAAGGAACCCCAATAGTCATCAAAGCAGACGGACTCGCATCAGGCAAAGGAGTCACCGTTGCCACCACCGTCAAAATGGCTCACAGCGCCATCAACACCATTTTCCGAGGCGAATTCGGCACCGACAACATCCGAGTCGTCGTCGAAGAATTTTTAACAGGTCAAGAAGTCTCGATTCTCGCCCTCACCGACGGCATCACAGTGGAACCGCTGCTGCCGGCCCAAGACCACAAAGCTATCGGCGAAGGCGACCAGGGAGCCAACACCGGCGGTATGGGAGCCTACGCCCCAGCGCCCATTGTCACCCCGGAACTCATGGAAAGGATTCAAGAAGAAATTCTCGAACCCACCCTGGCAGCACTGCAAAAACGCAAAATCGACTATCGTGGTGTACTCTACGCCGGTTTAATGATTACCCCCGACGGAGAACCCAAAGTCTTAGAATTCAACTGCCGTTTCGGAGATCCCGAAACTCAAGCGGTTTTGTCACTGCTGGAAACTCCTTTAGAAGATTTGGTGCTGGCCTGCTGTCAGCAGCGTCTCGGTGAATATTCTATTCGCTGGAAGTCGGGGGCCTCTGTTTGCGTAGTTTTGGCTTCTGGGGGCTATCCTGGAAGTTATCAAAAAGGCAAAGTTATTACAGGTATCGAGGAAGCTGAAGCCAAGGGAGCAGAAGTGTTTCACGCCGGCACCCAGTTGAAGCAGCAGCAGTTGGTGAGCGACGGCGGCCGGGTTTTGGGCGTCACTGCGACGGGAGAAACTTTGGAACAAGCTATTTCCAAAGCTTATGCAGCAGTTGATTGCATCCAATTTGAAGGCGTCTACTGCCGCCGGGACATCGGCCGCCGAGCTCTGGGCGATAAAAATTAGGAATTGCGACATCGGCCGCCATCCGAAAGCCAAGCAATCTCAATGTAGAAGTGTAACAATGAAGTTTGGTATCTATGCGGTGGCGGTAGCGGACAAGTCGCAGCAGAAAATTCGATCGGAGCCAACTGAATTGATCTTGCTATTAATATTGAACTGGTGAACTGGTGAAATGCTGGCCATACTAAACAAAATCGGAGAAATTATTGCCCGCTGGTGGTCGGATTTTACCCTCCAGACCCGTCTGATGGCGGCTGCTACCCTCGTAGTGTCGTTAATTATGAGCGGCCTGACATTCTGGGCGGTGAATACTATCCAGCAAGACGCCCGACTTAACGATACTCGTTACGGCCGAGACCTGGGCCTGCTGTTGGCGGCCAATGTGGCGCCGCTGATTGCCAAAAACGATCGCTCCGAAGTCGCCCGCTTTTCCCGCCAATTTTACAGCAGCACCTCCAGCGTCCGCTATATGCTTTACGCCGACGAAGCCGGGGATATTTTCCTGGGGATACCCTTTTCGGAATCCGAGGTGGAGACTTCCCTGACGCTGCGCCGCCAGATCAAACTTCCCGATAATTTTCTCGCCGATATTGAGGCGAGAAATTTAACTTCTTTGCCTTTGGTACGGCAGCATTTGACACCAGATGGAGAAGTTACCGATGTATTTGTGCCGTTAATTCATGAAGACAAATATTTGGGAGTTTTGGCGATCGGCATTAACCCCAATCCCGCAGCAGTTATCTCTTCAAATCTGACTAGGGATGTCACTTTAGCAGTATTTGTAACTATTTGGGTGATGGTAATTTTGGGAGCTGTATTTAATGCCCTGACAATTACTCAGCCGATAAAACAATTAGTCTTCGGGGTCAAAAACATTGCCAGCGGGAATTTTAAGCAGCGAGTTGACCTCCCTTTGGGTGGAGAATTGGGCGAGTTGATTGGCAGTTTTAACGAGATGGCTCAGAAACTCGAAAGTTATGAAGAACAAAATATTGAAGAGCTGACAGCGGAAAAAGCTAAGTTAGAAACTTTGGTATCAACGATTGCTGATGGCGCGCTTTTATTAGACGCAAATTTGCAGGTGATTTTAGTTAATCCGACGGGGATGCGGATTTTTGGATGGGAAGGCAAAAATGCGCTCGGAGTAAATGTTCTGAACATTTTGCCTTCGGAAGTGCAGCAGGACTTGGCGAGACCTTTGCAGGAAATAGCTGCGGGCGATCGCGAAGGCGGCGAATTTCGCATCTCTCTGAGCGAACCAGTTAACCGTACAATACGGATTGTTTTAACTACAGTCATTCTGCACAAAGCGCCCGGTGCCGAACCGCTGTGCAGAAGCTGCATCCGCCATGAGGAAGATACCTGTACCGAACCACAACGCCCGGTAGCTGTAGAGTGTACTTTCTACGAGCAAACCTCCAAGCATCAAGGTTCCGGAAATTACCGAGAAAGTCTCAAAGGCATTGCAATGACAGTGCAGGACATTACTCGCGAAGTAGAACTCAATGAGGCTAAAAGCAATTTTATCAGCAATGTTTCTCACGAATTGAGAACACCTTTATTTAATATCAAATCTTTTATCGAGACTCTCCACGAGTACGGAGAAGACCTTCTAGAAAGCGAGCGCAGGGAATTCCTAGAAATTGCCAACCGAGAAACCGATCGACTAACTCGTTTAGTTAACGACGTGTTAGACTTGTCGCGACTGGAATCCTGCCGAGTTTATCACTTGGAAGCTGTTGACCTCCCGCAAGCTGTGGAACAAACCCTGCGGACTTATCAGTTAAATGCTAAGGATAAAGGCATTGAATTAGAGCAAGAAGTTGACCCGTATTTGCCACCTGCTTTAGGTCATTACGATTTGTTACTGCAAGTATTTGCAAATTTAGTAGGAAATGCCTTAAAATTTACGCAGTCCGGCGGCAAGGTGGCTATTCGAGCATATTTGCTAGAGCCGGAAGCGCCCACCCACAAAGACGGTCAATCCGTCCACCACAACTTGTCACCGGATGCTCAACATTGTCCGGTAGTGCGGATCGAAATTTCTGATACTGGAATTGGCATAGATCCCGAAGACCAACAAGCAATATTCGATCGCTTTTTCCGGGTAGAAAACCGAGTACACACTTTAGAAGGAACGGGATTAGGTCTTTCTATTGTCAGAAACATTATTGACAAGCACCACACTAAAATTAATTTAGTTAGCGAAGTTAATGTGGGTACGACTTTCTGGTTTGACTTAGCAGTTTATCAGCCGAAAAAAACAGTAGAGATGGAAAATTCTTGGCCAGTGGAAGCAACGGTGGAGAGTGAAACAATTGCGAGTCATGTTAGATCGATTCCGGTTGCACCGGAATGATTGTTGACTTTTGACTGTTGACTGTTGACTGTTGATTAGGAATCAAGAAGAAACCAGATTAGTTAGATTGGGATTTTTTAACCGCAGATATCAGCCGAGGGACACAGATGAAGACCGATGATTTTATCTGTGTTTATCGGCGTTTATCTGCGGTTAAACCTACATTCCTATTGTTTCCGGTAGATGGGGTTCTAATTACGTCAAGACTTAAGAAAGAGTCTTTCGAGCGCGTTCCGATCGCTCTTCTGCGGTATCCATAACATCCGCCATTTTATCCACCATTTCCCCAGGATAATTTTCCAGTACCCGAGTAGAAAGTGAAATCCGGCCACGACTTTCATCGAGGTCAAGCACGATCGCTTTCAGGGGTTGACCGGGAGCAAACACCTTTCCAAGGTTATCAATATATTTTTGGCTCACTTGCTTGATGTGCAGCAAACCGCTAACTCCTTCCAAGTCCACAAACACGCCAAAAGGCTTGATGCTGCTGACTTTTCCTTCCACCAACTGACCAATTTGCAAATCCTTGAAGGCATTCGATTGAGTGGCCATCCGCTGGGAAAGTACGAGTTTTTCTCGTTCGCGATCGACCTCCAAAAAATTAACGCTCAAAGATTGACCAATCAGCGATTCTAGGTTATCGCGATCGACTAAGTGCGATCGGGGAATAAAACCCCGCATTCCCTGAACATCTACAGTCACGCCGCCCTTATTCGCCCCAGAAACCCGCACCTGAAGAACTTTACCGGTTTCCTGCAATTCAATTAAATCTTCCCAAGCTTGCTGAATTTGTAACTGCCGCAGAGACAAGGTAACTTGGCCATCTGCATCTTGTTCGCGGATAATCAAAAAGTCCCGTTCCTCGTCCAGGGGAACCACTTCCGACAAATCCGTTACTGTTCTCAAAGCAGCCTCTTCGATCGGCAAAAAAGCCGAAGACTTGCCGCCGATATCAACATACGCGCCGTTTGAGTCGTACTCGAACACTTTGCCGCGCACTACTTGTCCCTTCTGGAACTCGTAATTGTGCTGTTCGAGGGCTTTAGCAAAATCATCCATTGAAAAGGATGCTTTTGCGCTTTGAGAACCTGTAGATTTGGAATTCATGTCAGTTTAGTTGTCAGTTGTCAGTAATTTAGTTGGCAGTCGTCAGTAGAAAAAATTTTTCCACTCTCCCCATCTCCCTATCTCCCCATCTCCCACTCTCTAAGCTGGTTGAAGTTGCTGATGAAATAGCTGCTTCACCTGCACCCACGAGTCGGCTGCTGCCGTAGCGTCGTAACTGCCGCGGTGGTCGCAGAAGAAGCCGTGATCGGCATTGTAGCGGAAAATTTGGTGAGAAATACTGTGTTTTTCCAATTTTGCGGCGATTTGGTCAACTTGTTCTAAGGGAATGCTGGGGTCTTGAGTGCCAAAAAAGGCGTAGAGAGTGCCTTTAATGTCTGCTGTGCGGGCGATCGTGGGGGTGCCGCCGCCGGGGGTTTGGGTGGCAATACCGGCGCCGTAGAACGATGCTGTAGCCTTGATTTCGGGCAAAGTAGCGGCGAGGTAGGCGACGTGCCCTCCAAAGCAGAAACCGATGCAGCCAAAACCTTCTGGTTTGACTGAGGGTAGAGTTTTGAGGTAATCGATGGTGGCTTGGATATCGCCCAGAAGTTCGGAAGCGGTGGTTTTTTCTTTGTATTCTCTGCCGATTTGGATAGCTTCGGGTGTGTAGCCGGTTTCAAAACCGGGGGCTTGACGCTGGTAAATGGCTGGGGCGATCGCCACATATCCTTCTTTTGCTATTCTTTCAGTAACTTCGCGGATGTGCGAGTTGACGCCAAAAATTTCTTGAATTACGATAACTGCGGGAAATTGCCCTGGGGAGGTTGGCTGGGCTAGGTATGCAGCTATTTGCAAATCCCCGTTAGGAACTGTGATGTTTTCGGTCCTAATTTCGGCTTTTGTCATAGGTAGTTTTAAGGTAAATGCCACTCTAATGATTTTAAGTTAATTTGGGGATTTTTTAGGCAATTAGCCAATAATATTTTTCGGAACCGCGAAGCGCAAATACCGCAAATATGGCAGGTGAAAATTTGATTATTATTGAAGGTTTAGGTTTCGCTGAATAAGTTGGGGCAAATCAATCCTAGCAATTAATTGGGAATTCAATTTTTGTAAAATATAAGTTTTGATCTGTGGTTTTCTAAAGCATAGATTTTGATAAGTCTACGACTTGGCAGCTTTTATCTGGCTTTTTTGTGAGATTTTAGAGATAAGTGTCTAAGCCGTTAGCTGTTGAATATGAGCTAATTTTTTTTGATATATCGAAGTTGTTTTTTAATCGCTTTGCTTTCTGGTTGGCGGAATCGTTTGAGGAGATTGATGCAGGCTAGGACTCAAGTCTAAGTTACGATCGCCACGCCGAACAAAGTCATCATCAAAAATTAATTGATGAGGTAAAGCGCGAGAGCCGGAAAATACCTATTTCCCCATCTAGGGCTTGAAACCTCGAAACTACAAAATTATTGGCTCAAAAATAGACTTCTCGTCTCTCTTTTTATCTCCTCCCATAACCTCAAGCAATCGATCGACTACGCACCTCCAAGTAAAATTTTCAGCCACAAAAGCCGGGCCCGCAACCCTAGCTTTCGCAGCGATTCCCGGCTGCTCGATCGCCCCTTGCATCAAATCTGTCAAATGTTCCCACTCAGGAGCTAAGATAAATAAGGTTTCCCCGTCACTCACCACAGCCGTAAATTTACTCTCAATCCGCTGTGCAAAGTTCGATCGCGTAAAATCATCCGTAGGGCCGCCCGCAGTGCAAATAACCGGCAAACCGCAAGCTGCAGCTTCCAATACCGGCAGATTAAAACCTTCTGCCAAATAGGGAGAAACATAAACATCTGCTGCTTGGTAAAACTCTGCTATTTGAGCAAAAGATAGCTGGCTACCAGTATAAATTAATCTCGGTAAAACCCTCGCTCTTTCGGCATCGTTGAGCACAACTCGGCACGCTTCGGCAATCTCGTCTCTCGACGGATAAAGCAGTTCAGAACCTTTTAAAACTAATCTCGCATGGGGATATTTGTCAACTACCGCAGCGAAGGCTTTTAATAAAGGGCGAATACCTTTGCGATCAGTTTGTCCTCCGATATTTAAAAATATAAAATAGTTTGACCACCCGAAACTTTCGCGCAGTGATTGACGCCGATCGCCCGCAGCAGGATAATAAATCTGAGGATCGACTCCCAAAGGTACAACGGCAATGCGATCGGCCTCAACTCCGCTGCGAATTAAGCCGGCTTTTGACCAAGCTGAAGGTGTAATAATTTTCGTTTCTGAATTAACCGGAGTTTCTGCGATCGACTTAACACCCATCGCCTGTAATACTGAACTGGTAATAATCCCCCATTCTGTCGCTGCAAATACCCAAGTTTGAGCGCTGCTGGATGCCGAGAAGTCCCAGGGGCAGTACATTCGCAGCGTAACATCGGCTGACTGATTTACCGCAGGGTTCTTAATGCTGCGAAGTAAGGTTTCATTCGGGCAATCGAACAAACTAATTTTCGTCTCCCAAGCTGCGTCAATGTAGGGCATATCGCGGTGGAAAAGCTCAATTTTGCTTCGCGGGCGATCGAGCATTTCCAGCAGTTGAAATTGATTGGCTACGCAATAGGAATGATAAATAAAACGCCAGCCTTCAACAATAATCTGCAATTCAAAACTCCCACTTTTGGAATTAAAAATTCACCTAATAATCAGAAACTGGTAATTAGTAATTAGCCAACAAAAATTACCAATTACCAATTACCAGAAAGAATAGGTTTACAGCCAGAACCCCGATCAGGAGAAATTAAAAGAAGACTGTTCATTTCTCCAATCCTCTTCGTCCCAGGTAGATGTCGGTATCCCAGGTCAACAGTCAACAGTCAACTGTCAACAGTCAACAGTCAACTGAACAATTCCTTACTTAATCACTTGCCAATCCATAATCCGCCACTGTCCCTCTTGACGGATCAAGTCGTAGCGCACCCGCAGGTTTTCGTTGCGGGAAGAAACGAGCTGATCGCGATCGAACACTTCGGCTTTTTCCGCGACTTGGGCTTCTACTTGAGCGCGATCGGGATTAGTCGGATTCGTCTTAACTCCATTAACTTCCAGCTTGTGTACGTAACGCTGGTGCGCGTTGTTTCGCTGTTGAGCTTCTGCCATCAATTGCCAGCGAGACAAAGCCGGTTCTGTCAGAACTTGCTTTAATTCTTCGACAGCGTGATTGGGGCCCAAAGCCGCTGCTTTCGCCGACAGCCAGCTTTGAACTATTTGTCCGGCTGATTCCTCAGTGATTTCTCCCGACACTGGGCCTGCTGCGCTCGGCTCTGGGGCCGCGGGCAAGGCAGGGATTTCTAGGGGCGGTTCTTCCAGGCGGAGGAGGGCTTGCTCCCCTTGGAGGGATGGGCCCGATAGGGCTTGCATCGCGCTAGCCAACAGACTGAGTATTAACCACAGGAGTAACAGGCTCAGGACACCTGCGACTAGAAACAAAGCCAGCTTGTTTGGAGGCATGGACTTAACTTGGGCGGTAAGTTCTGCTGCCTTGGTGCGCGCCCGATCGACAAAATCGCCCTTTAGCCCATTGCCGCTTGCTCCGCTGCGCCCTGAATGTTGGCGTCTGCGATGTTTGGAAGTCGATTCAGCAGGGTCTGGCACTGTAGCTATCGGGAGAGAGACAGGGGCAACAGCGCTCGGCGCGGTCACCGTTGCCGGGGATTTCGTTCCCGAAGCTGCGGTGGAAGCCTCGCCCGGTACGGGGGTCAAAGTGACCATACTGGCTCCCTGCTTGGCTGTGGGTGGCTGTGGGGGTATGGCAGCGGGCGATCGGCCTGCTGCCGGTTGCAGTCGCCCTGGGAGCTTGCCGGCGCGGGGCTGCACGACGACCCATTCGTTGGCGGTTTCTGCGTCCTGTGGCAAAGCTTCTAGGTAAGCTTGTACTTTCGGGTCGGCAAAGTAGTCTTTCAAGGACACTGACTCGTTGGCCAAGTCGCGGAAGTGGGGAAACACTTCTTCTTGTAGCCAATGTTCGGCGTACAAGCACAGTCCGGGCAACAAGTCGGGTGAATCTTGGGAATGTTCGCGAATGAAGGCCAGGGGTTCTTTTTCCGAACTGAGTTCGAGGGCTCTGCTGGCTTCTTCTGTCTGGCCCAGCAGCAGCGAACAGACGGCTTTTTCCAGGTGAACGTCTTGGCGGCGACCGAGCTGCATCAGCATCAGCTTTGCCCGACGGATCATCGATGGCTGTCTGGCGGCAAATCCTTGGGCTAACAGGGTGTAGACCGAGAGGTAAGTGGCGACTGCGGAGGGGCGGCCGGCTTCGGCTTCAAATAGCGCCTGCTGCTCGCTGCTGGTTAGGTGTTTACGCATTTGCTGCACGAACCGGAGGAAGTCTTCTATTCCTAAACCCGATCGATCGTCTCCCGAACCGTCGATACCGCCTCGTTCTTGAAGCATTTCTCGCAGGATTTCCAGCCCCCGGCGACGCTCTGCGACTTTTTCTTCGGGAAGTGATAATAGCTCTAAAATGTTGTACGGACGGAGTTTGTATATGTCGGCTTGCATTTCACCCCTCACGCTTGCAAATAGGCTTTCGCGCAGCAGCAATTCTTGACCTGCTTCTAATGATTTTGCGGCATTTTCGTACTGACCTTGTTGCCACTGTTCGCGGCCGAGTTCTAGACAGGCAAGGCTGACAGTTAAAACTATATCTGGCCTCACGAGCTGGGGGTCGCCGAAACGACCTTCTGCGATCGCGATGCTGCCATTGTTAAGATACGGGCGACCCAGCTTCTGTACGAGTTCGTATTCTCCCAGTTCTTGCAGTATGAGCAGGGCTCCTACGAATTGGTTGTCATCGATTTCAATACTTGGAGTGTGGGGGTCGGGAGCAGCCTCTAAAGTCTTGAACTCTGGCGGAGCGGTTTCTCCTGTGTCTTGCAGGAAGGTGGCCGTGCCTGCTGAGGTTTTTGACCTCTGGTGCTTGGCTTCCTGTGCGGCTTCCGACTCTCGATCGTAAGTTTTGGCTAAAAAACTGGCATCGTAAGCTTTGCGCCCCTCTGAGTCTGACAGAACGGCGCAGGCTTCATCGAGCAGTTGTTTGCGGGCGACGATCGCAACTTCGGAATACTCCCTGCGCGGAAGCTGTAAAGTTCGATCGCGGTGAGCCTGCTGCAACTGTTCGGCAGTAGCTTGAATCGGTAGACCCAAAATCCGGTAGTAATCTAGTGGAATTAACATAAGTTAAAGAACTGTCCACTTCCCCAAAGCGCTAGCAACTGAATTAGCCTATCTTAAGTGACATACTCCCGCAAACCAAATCAAAAATTCTGGTGTTGGCTTCCAACCGCCCCATTCGCGGTATGTTGGACTTGCCGTAGATATACTCTGATTTTTTTCGCTCTACAGCGTTTTACAGTGAGGAAAATGCCTTGCCCCACTGCCCGTCAGCTAAAGGAGTGGTTTGACTCTTGAGCATTTTCGGGTTAGAGAGTAATGGAATTATATCATTCGTTTGCATGGGGTTTAGATGGGAGTTGGTTCTCCGAGTACCTGCAATCCGCCCCGCCTGCTAAGCACATTTTAACAATTGGTGAACTGTTGCACAGAAAACGTTTGATCGTTTTCTGCTGCGGTTGTGTCCCATCTGGGTTTAAATTTAGAAGTCTAGGAAGCCGAACGTCGGGTATTAATTATTTATGGTTCAGGAACGGACTTTACCAGTTTTTGACGCGCAAAGCGTAAACATTTCTCGGGATGAGGGCTTAATGCTCTACGAGGATATGGTCTTGGGGCGCTACTTTGAGGACAAGTGTGCTGAGATGTACTACCGGGGCAAAATGTTTGGTTTTGTCCACTTGTACAACGGTCAGGAAGCTGTGTCTACTGGCGTGATTCGATCGATGCGTCGGGATGACACTGATTACGTCAGCAGCACCTACCGCGATCACGTTCACGCTTTGAGCGCGGGCGTGCCGGCGCGGGAGGTAATGGCGGAGTTGTTCGGAAAGGAAACTGGTTGCTCGAAGGGCCGCGGCGGTTCGATGCACATGTTTTCGGCCGAACACCGGCTGTTGGGAGGTTATGCTTTTGTGGCTGAGGGGATTCCTGTAGCTACGGGGGCGGCTTTTCAATCGAAGTACCGGCGCGAAGCTTTGGGGGATGAGAGTTCTGATGGCGTGACTGCTTGTTTTTTTGGCGATGGTGCTGCAAATAACGGGCAGTTTTTTGAATGTTTGAATATGGCGGCTTTGTGGAAGTTGCCGATTATTTATGTTGTGGAAAACAACAAATGGGCGATCGGGATGGCCCACGAGCGAGCTACTTCTGACCCACTGATTTACAAGAAGGCTCATGCTTTTGGCATGGCTGGTTTTGAGGTTGACGGGATGGATGTTTTGGCGGTGCGGGAAGTGGCGAAAGAAGCTGTAGCGCGGGCGCGCGCCGGCGAGGGGCCGACTTTGATCGAGGCTTTGACTTATCGCTTTCGCGGCCATTCTTTGGCCGATCCTGATGAGTTGCGTTCTAAGGAAGAGAAGGAATATTGGTTCCCCCGCGATCCGATTAAGAAGTTGGCTGCTGATTTGATCGATCGAACTTTGGCAACTGCTGAAGAATTGAAAGAGATCGATAATAAAATTCAAGCAGTAATTGATGATGCAGTCGATTTTGCTGAGAAAAGCGCTGAGCCAGATCCTAGCGAATTGTATCGGTTTATCTATGCTGAAGATGAGTAAGCTTTTTTTTGTGCATTTAACTTGTATGTTTAGGGCTGCCAGGATGCCCAACCCCTACTCCCCACAAGAGTGATAGATCCCCGTAGGGACAGGGCGAAAGCCTTTGTCCCTACTGCATTTTCTTAACCTGCAATACGCTGTAAGACTTAGGTACAAACTCTACTTGTAAATTGTGCACTGCGAATCTTACTACCATAAATTAGGGCTAGAATCAAAGGTAGACTTTTTAGACTTTAGACGAAAAGAGAGGCGATATGATAAATCTCGATCGCGATCTAACTCAAGCCAGGAAAAATATGGGTGCAGTTCGAGTCAAAGTCAAGCTAACGAATGCCATTGATGAAGAGTTAGTCAAGAGAGGATTGATCAATCCAAATCTGTTGCGTGTGTACGAAGCAGAAGCACTCATAGATACTGGCGCAGTACGCACAGCTATTCCTGTAGAAGTCTGCGGAACACCTGGGTTTAAGAATTAGGAGTCCGGAAATAGCAAAATATGCTGATGGCAGACAAGAAACAGTAGGACTGACTGGACCTATTATCATTGAAATAGAAGGGCGCGAAACGATTGAGGCGGCAATGGTTTTAGGCGATATGGTGCTAATCGGTCAAACTGTGTTAGAAACTTTATATTTGCTAGTAGAGTGCAAACATCAGCGTCTAATTCCCAATCCAGAAAATCCCGACAGACCTGTATTGAGAGTTTAATACTAAATAAAGTAGTTGCCTTTGGGATAGAAGCAAGCTGAAGATCGAGAGGTTCAGAAAATTCCCTGAGCTGGTCATAACCAAGCTTATATGCTATTCCTTGATTGAGATAAAGATAAACGCCAGAGAAGTCCGCGCGAAAAAAATAAACATAGTAAAACCCCGACTGGACATTCTCAGTTACAAGCTTGTTAAATTGTTAAATGTTAAATATTGCTACCAAGGAACTTTAGCCCAAGAACCATTACCGGGTGAAGCTTTTACGCTATAGATTTCTGGTAATTCCAATTAAGCACTTATTGATTTCGGCACTACATTTCTCACATAAGTAGCAAATGAATGTCCTTTGATGTTGTCGTTACTGACCAATGGATATTCAAACATGATTTTTTTAAGGGACTCTCTAAGCGCCATAGCCACTAATTAATGTTGCATCTTCAATTTAATTATCGTGACTCACCAGCAGCTTTCAAATATTAACTCTGCCGATAACCATTAATGATAGCGAAACTGCGGTATAACATTTTATACTAGATGTTCACTCCGCAAACAACTGTAAGATTAGCCGATCGCCCATCCTGTATATTGCCCCAAATACAGCGCCGCCCCCAACCAGGAAATCTCCCTTGCAGAAAGTACCACAAATGTGATACGGTTGAAGCTTGTGTCCAAATAACACCAGTCCATGCCAAAACTCAAAACTCGCAAAGCAGCCGCAAAGCGCTTTAGAGCGACCGGCAGCGGTAAGATCGTGCGCCGCAAAGCTTACAAAAGCCACTTGCTACAGCACAAAAGTTCAGCTCGCAAAAGCCGTCTCTCTAAGCTGGTCGTCATTGACGAGACCAACGACGCTAACGTGCGGTTAATGCTTCCATACTTGTAAAGTTTAACGGAAATTAAAGATGACACGGGTAAAACGCGGTAATGTCGCCAGAGCGCGCCGCAAAAAAATTCTCAAATTAGCCAAGGGTTTCCGAGGCGCACAGTCGAAACAGTTCCGCACAGCTAACCAACGGGTGATGCAGGCCCTGCGTAACGGTTATCGCGATCGCAAAAAACGCAAACGCGATTTCCGCCGCCTGTGGATCGCTCGGATCAATGCCGCATCGCGCCAGCACGGCACGAGTTACAGCAGACTGATCGGCAACATGAAAAAAGCCAATATCGAAATCAACCGCAAAATGCTGGCACAAATGGCGATCATTGACCCCGCAACATTCGGTAAAGTCGTGGAAATGGCTAATCGAGCCGGAGGCTGAAAGTTCGCTTGATTTTCAGAAGGCAGAAAGCAGAAGTAAGAAAGATTTAACGGTCTGCCAGAGAAGGAAAACTCCTGATAAATTTAGGAGGTGGAGACAAAATTTCCTTCTTTGTTCTTACTTCTGGACTCTTGCTTTTTCAGAAATCGCGATCGGGCCGGTCGATCGCTATTTCCTTGTTTTTTATACAGTTGCAGAGGCAAATGTTAGAGATTGCTAGCGCCTTAAAATAAATAAGACCTTCCACAGACCTACCTAAATTTAAGAAAAACATGGATAGTAATTTGCTCATTATTTACTTGTCAGTCCTGCTGGCTATACTCGGCAGCACTTCCTGGTTTGTAGTGCGCCAGATTCTCAAAACTCGGAAGCTGGAAATGTCTCTGGAACGCTTAGAAAATAAGCTGACAGTAGAAAAAGGAACAGCACAGGAATACTACGAATTAGGAAGTATCTATCTAGATAAGAAGCTTTACTCCCAGGCGATCGTACTGTTTCAAAAAGCCCTGAAAGCCAAAGACTTAGAAGGCGAAGAAAATCAAGCTATTATTTACAACGCTCTCGGTTTTGCACACTTCGGCCAAGAACAGTACGACATAGCCATCCGCCACTACAAAGAAGCCCTGAAGTTGCAGCCAGAATACGTTACATCTCTCAATAATCTGGGTCACGCCTACGAGCGCAAGAAATTAACAGCCCAAGCCTTGGAAATCTATGAACAAGCTCTCGCCTGCGAGCCAGACAATACCACGGCCAAACAGCGAGTAGAGTCCCTTCGGAAGCGTTTGGTAATCTATAATTGAGCGCCCATGTTAGGAGCAATAGAGATCCCGCAAACCTGGTTTCATTCAGAAACCGGGTTTTTTCTTCACATAGTCCAAGATACTAAACTATCCAATACATTAATGCGTTAGTTTTTAAGAACAGGAATTCCAAGTGAAGCTCGATCACACACCGTCCCAGCACTTTAAATTAATGTCAAGATAAAAGCAGTACCTGCAATACCGGTCAGTCCTAACAATAGAAGGAGGAGAACGTAGTGACATCAATTCTCGTTGTCGAAGATTCGTGGTTGACTCGCAGGGTAATCTGCAAAATTCTCCGAGCAGAGGGATACGAGACTTGGGAAGCATCCAGCGGCCCAGAAGCTCTAGAACAGCTCGGCACTAAAACTCCAAACTGTATGCTCTTAGATCTCCTGATGCCAGAAATGGAAGGTCGGGAAGTCCTGCAAGCTATGCGCGATCGAGGATATAAAATTCCAGTGATCGTAATTACCGCAGACATTCAAGCCAGCACCCGCTCCGAGTGCATGGATCTCGGAGCCCTGGCAGTCATTCACAAAATGCCCAACTCAGACGAACTAATCGGGTGGATCAAAAAAGCTCTCAGTGTCAGCGAGGAGAGCGCCCAATGAAATTAAGCACTCGACAGCTCGATGCTTTGCAGGAACTCGTCAACATCGGGATCGGTCAAGCCGCAGGGGTTTTGAATGACATGATCGACTCCCCGATTCGCTTGCAAATCCCCTACCTTCAAATTCTGACTCCCACCGACGTGGAAGAAGAGTTAGAGCAGCACCTCAACGGTGAGCAAATCGCCGCCGTCCAGCTCAAATTCACAGGCTCCTTTGGAGGCATTGCCCAGCTAGTCTTTCCCACCAACAGCGCTGCTTTGCTGGTGACGATGCTCACAGGGGAAGAAGGAACTCACGATCTCGATTCAGTCAAAATTGGTACGCTGAGTGAAGTGGGAAATATTGTAATTAATGGGGTTATGGGTGCAATCAGCAACGTGCTTCAGCAGCGCCTGAACTACTCAATTCCCACTTATAGTGAAGGGACGATTGCTAGTTTGCTGATCTCTGGCGGTTTAGCTACTGATACAGTTGTTTTATTAGCCCAGACCAGTTTCATGATTGAAAGGCTTCACATTGAAGGAGATATTATTCTTATTTTCAATGTTAATTCCTTTGACACCTTGTTGACTGCTATCAATCAACTTGCCGGGGGTCTATGATTGAGGAGAGCAAAAGTATTAAGGAAAAGTTTGGGGTTCTCGACAGTGTACCAGTCGGCGCCTGCTTGCTGCAAGATGATTTTGTGGTGCTGTTTTGGAACACTTGTCTGGAAGAGTGGACTAAAATTCCCCGCAGCCAAATATTGGGAACAAAGATCACAACCCATTTTCCTCACCTGAGTCAGTTAAAGTACGCCACTCGCTTCAAGCAAATCTTTGCAGGAGGCCCGCCAACAATTTTTTCTTCTCAAATTCACAAACACCTGATTCCGGCAACTTGGCAAGACGGCCAGCAGCGAATTCAGCAAACTACTGTGACTGCTGTGCCGGCACTGGAGGCTGGCATTGAAGAACAGGAGATTAGAGACTGGATTCTCCATACTCTTGAGCTGGAATCAGACGGTAATGTCGGCTCCCGATCATCAAGAAGTGCTTTTGTGTCTAGGGAATCTCCACCCTCAGTTTCGTCATCAATATGGCCGGGGGTCAATGCCCCATCGTTCTACGCGCTGCTGGTGATTCAAGACGTGACCGACCTCACCCACCGCATCCAAGCTTACCGCACAATGCGGGATCAAGCTTTGGAAGAAGTGCAAGTGCGTCAGCGGGTGGAGGAAGAATTGCGATCGAGCCAGCATTTCATCCAACAGATTGCTGACGCGGCGCCTTATTTACTGTACATCTACGATTTGACCCAACAGCGAAACGTTTACGTCAACGGTCAAGCTTCTAAATTGCTGGGCTACACTCCCTACGAAATTTTACAGATGCAAACTGCTTTGTACTCGAGTTTGGTGTACCCAGAAGATTTGCCGAGGCTCAAAGCCCATCAGCAAAAATTTCCCTCGACTCAAGACGGGCATATTTTGGAGTTGGAATATCGCCTCAAACATCGATCGGGCCAATGGCGCTGGTTTCGCTGCCGTGACCAAGTTTTCGCCCGTACAGCCGACGGCTGTCCCAAACAAATTTTCGGCACCGCTCAAGATATCACCGAGTACAAGCGGGCAGAAGAGGCGCTGCGGCAGCAGAACGAACGAGAACTGCTGATGGCGACGATTACTCAGCACATCCGCCAGTCTCTGGATTTGGGCGAAGTGCTCAGCACGACAGTGACAGAAGTGCGTCAGTTCCTTCAGGCTGATCGAGTGATGATCGTGCGCTTTAACACCTGTACCGGGAGTGTCTGCGCGGGCCCGGCGACGGGGGCGGTGACAGTGGAATCTGTAGCTCCCAACTGCCAGCCCATGTTGGGGGAAACCCTGGAAAATTTCTGTTTTGACCAATTCTATCTCGAAGCGTACCAACATCGAGCGATCCGACCGATCGCCGATATCTTGGCCGCGGATTTGCCGCAATATCAAATTGACTTGCTCGCACAATTTGCGGTGAGAGCTTATTTGGTTGTGCCTTTAGTGCAAGGAGACGAGTTGTGGGGGCTGCTGATGGCCCACCAGTGCAGTCCCCGGCAGTGGATGCAGTTGGAAGTAGAGTTGCTGTCTTCTCTGGCTACCCAGTTGGCGATCGCGATCAAGCAAGCAGAACTATACCAGCAGTTGCAAGCGGCCAACCTCAAGTTAGAGCGCTTGGCAACTTTAGACGAACTCACGCAGCTAGCAAACCGCCGCCGTTTCGATCAGTATTTGGAAATGGAGTGGGGCAGACAAGCCAGAGAACAAACGCCTCTGTCCCTGATTCTCTGCGATATTGATTCTTTTAAAAGCTACAACGATACCTACGGACACCCAGGGGGAGACGAATGTTTGCGACAAGTCGCCGCGGCGATCGGCAATGCAGTCAATCGCCCCGCCGATTTAGTAGCTCGCTACGGAGGCGAAGAATTTGCCGTTATTTTGCCCAATACCGCGATTCAAGGCGCGGTGCTGGTAGCCGAACACATACAGCTCAAAATCGCAGCTTTGCAGCTTCCTCACGCTGGTTCTCAGGTGAGCCCGTACGTCACTCTCAGTCTGGGCGTAGCGAGTATTGTTCCTGCATCTGAATCGGGAGCCGAAATTCTGATTGCCGCAGCCGACCAAGCGCTCTATCAAGCTAAACGACTTGGGCGCGATCGTATCCAACTTTACCAGCCTGAGCCTGCTGCCAAGGCGAATGGGACAGGCACTTCGATACTTCCTGTAGATTTTTCCCTACCCAATACTAATTTACCCTCTCCCACTAGCGCTTGACGAATTGCCATATTTGTGGGTTCCGAGTAGTTATACCACTACGTAAAAAATGCCCCTGTCAGCGCGTGATCCAAACCCTGATATCCCTCTTCTGTCACTCTGCGAATTAAAGAAGTAAGAAATAAGCTAGCTCAAACATAAAAATAAAAGGGTTGGAATTGATTTATTCTATCAATTAAATCCTTGAACCCAAGTAATAAATTAAGATTACCGAATATTATGCCTCTTGCAAAAAATTTTATGCTATAATTAAATTTTTGGCTTAATTAGAGCAGATTGCAGGTTATATCAGTACTTGACAATTATGAGTTGGCTCTCAGGTATAACACTCAAAACCTTTAATTATAACATAGATTTTTTTTTGCAAGGGGTCTATTTATAACCAAGGATAAACAAACCAAAATATAAGGATAGTTTAGATAAGCTGTTGTGCATTTAATTTGTATGTTGAGGGCGGGCAGGATGCCCACTGCACAAGAGGAAAAATTTATTTTACTATGCAATTTAAATGCGGATTAGCTTAAGCTATTGTGCATTTAAACTGTGATATAAAATTACCATAATTTGTGTTTTTTAGTCCCATTCAATAATCAACTCTCGGTAAGGATTCAGGTATCTAAAACGTAGTCACAGAAAGACTTATAAAATTCAAGCATTCGCTAAATCAACCGCTTAATTCTCAATAGATACGAAAATAAAAGCTTTCATCTTTCTTAATAAAAATTGATTTTTGATGATTATTCCACAAAATGTTTACAGCGTATAGGTTTTATTGCTTTTCGCATGACCTGAATCCTTACAACTCTCCTTCATTTAATACGCGATATAAGAGATCTCTTGCAAAATATTTTTGTGCCATTATGGAAAAGTTAGCCATTTTTATAATCTAGCAGGCTAGGCAAGTTTAAGCAGATGCCAATCAACCCAATCACTCAAAGCTTGACCTAAACTTGAGCAAACTGTTAAGGAGTACACATATTTTGTTACCAGAGGTTTATTGCCAGAAGTTAGATCCAGTAGTAGCCTGCCATCCAGTGATTTTAGAGCAGTTTCTCAAAGATTTTTGGGATTATTACCGGGAATTATTAGCTTACAAAGATTGCCCGAGTGCAGAAGCTGCACGGGAATTAAAGTCTAAATTTTGGCAACTTTTTGACACTTTAAGCGGTTATGAGTTATTGTATCAACGAAAACAATTAACTGCTGCCAAAGCATTTCTTGTTGCGAGCGGGTTTTAGAGCATCCTGAATTACCTTTGCATAATAATCCGGCGGAGTTAGCTGCCCGGACTATGGTGCAGCACCGTAATATTAGCTATGGGAATCAGACTATTGAGGGGACTCAGGCTTGGGATACTTTTATGTCTATTGTTGCTATTACTTGTCAGTTGGCAATCAGTTTTTTGAGTATGTGCGTGACCGCATTTCTCAACTGGGAAATATTCCATCTTTGGGGACTATTATTCTCGAAAAATCTTCTCTTCTTCCCTTGGGCTTATCCTGGTAGCTAGAATAACTGCTCCCCCTACTTATTGAGCAGATAACCTCACAAGCTTGATTTGGCACAACCGCTAGCCTTCACCCCAAGCTGAGAAGAAGCCCATTATTCTCAAACGCAACATTTGTTCAAGAACACCTGGGTTTTAGCACCTGCTTGTACGTCCGGTGAGGCTGGCCACCACCGCCACTAACTCTGCAGCATCTACGGGTTTTGTCAAGTGCATCTGAAAACCTGCTAATAGTGCCTGCTGACGATCGTCATTCCGGGCATAAGCCGTCAGCGCGATCGCGGGTAGCCTACCGCCCCGCTGCGCTTCAAGTTGACGCAACTTGCGGATCAGCGAGTAGCCATCCTCATCCGGCATCCCAATATCGCTCACTAAAACATCGGGGCTGCGATCGCTTGCGGTTTCGATAATGGTCAAGGCCTCCTTGACCGAAGCCACAGCCATGACATCAGCACCATACTTTTCCAGAATCGTGCTCAGCAACTCTAGCGCGTCAGCCTCGTCCTCTACCACTAAGATTTGTAAGCCTTCAAGGGTGGGCGAGGCCTGAAACCTCCCATTCGCCTCGACGAGCGAGTTTAATGGCTCTGGAGCGCTGGGTGGTAGATGGATAATCATCACAGGCAGTTTGACTGTAAAGGTCGTCCCCTGTCCTATCCCTGGACTCACTACCGTTACAGTCCCGCCATGTAATTCCACTAATTGACGCACAATGGCTAACCCTAAACCCAACCCCCCATAACTGCGAGTAGTCGTGCTGTCGTGCTGGCTGAAGCGATCGAAGACAAACGGTAGAAAGTCCGAGCTGATGCCTGCCCCAGTATCGCTGACAGTAATTTCAACATGGGAATTAACCCGCTGCAAACGAATCTGGACTCGCCCGTCTTTAGGGGTAAATTTAAGGGCATTAGAAAGTAGATTCCACACAACTTGCTGCAACCTATCGGCATCACCCAAGAGCGGGCCGGCTTCAGAATCGAGCACACTTTGCAGGCGAATAGACTTTGCCTCAGCCGCCAATTGTACAGACTCAATCGCCGATTCAATCACCGGCAGGAGGTTGACAGGACGGACTCGGAGGCGCAGTTTACCTGTGATAATGCGAGAAACATCGAGGATGTCTTCGATGAGCTGGGCTTGAGACTTCGCGTTTCGCTCGATCGTCTCCAAAGCCCGCGCCACCTTATCCTCACTCAGGTTTTTTTGCCGTAACATCGTTGACCACCCTAAGATCGCATTGAGAGGCGTTCTGAGTTCATGAGAAAGAATGGAGAGAAACTCATCCTTGGCACGGTTGGCTGCCTCTGCGTCTGTCCGAATTATTTGTTCACGCATCAATAATTCGTCTTTGGTGCGATTAGAAGCTTCCAGTTGGGCAGTGCGTTCCTGCACCCGTTGCTCTAGCTCCACATTAATCGCCTGGATACGGCGGCGACTCTCTTCTAGTTCCTGGTTTGTAAGGGCAAGTTGAGCTGGACTGGGCGTATCGAGTGCCACTGGAATTAAGGGAATCAGTAAAAAGGTGAACGTATAGAAAGACCAAACACCAGTGACAGCTTTGATCAGTCCTGAAACCCAATAAATGGGGTGCCAAAGTGTCACTATTTCCATCAGGTGCGTCGTGCCACATAAGGCAAAGATAAAAAAGAAACCCACCAGCAGCATCACCGTGTGGGCAGACAGATCCTTACGCTCATTTGTAAAGTAAACAATGGCAACCGCCACCGAGTAATAAGCGAGGGTAGTCAAGGCATCTGACGTTAAGTGCAGCCAGACTAACCCCGGTTTCCAGAGGTAACAATGCCCGTGAGGAATGAAATTATTAGAAAAAAAGGTGCTCAAGAGGTCAGGCATATTAGTTTACGGCACTGTCAAGTTAATTTAGGGGGTGTCATCAATTCAACCAGATGACCGCAGCAGCCAGAAGAATCGCGCGCCGGAAAGTTCACCGCCTAGGGTGATAGCGCGTCGCGATTGCCTGATACTGCTTGAGCTTGGGGAAAAAGTTCTCAATCAAATGACGGGCTTTGTACAATTGAGCATCGTAAGTTTCCAGGGTCTTGCAATTGCGGCGAGGTGAAATGACGGTGGTCTTCCCCTCGGCTTTGAGGCGGTCAATCACACGCTGATCTGGATCATAGCCCTTGTTAGGCAGCAGTGTATCCGCCACCAGTAATGGCTGCAGTTGGTCGCCTCCTACTCGCGTCACCAGTTGGTCAGGGGGTGAGGTGAAACCCCAACGGATTGCCCAACGCATCCACGTGCTCGCATGAATCTTGTTACTCAATCGCCCTTTGCTGCCTCCAATTGCTTCATTCCTACGCTCTTCAAAAAGCTCAGCAGGAAGATGTTTCTTTCAAGTGGGAAAATGCCTGAATTGAAACTAAGTGTACAGCCGGGAAATAGTGGGTAAATGTGATTTAATATATGTCGTTAAGATTCGCTCCTAACAACGAAAATAAAAAATGTTAGAGTTTGATCGCCTGTTCCAAACAATCGAAGAATTAGTAATGCTGCACTCACCCAGCGGTACGGAGTCGGAAATTAACCAGCGGTTGATGGAAAAATTCGCCGCCCTGGGAGTGAATGCTTGGCTCGATCGCGCGGACAATGCGATCGCCCTAATTAAGGGCCGCAATCCCGAAAAGTCGATCGCCATTACCGCCCACAAAGACGAAATTGGCGCCCTAGTTAAAACAATAGGCGAGAGTGGCCGCGTGGAAGTCCGCAGATTGGGCGGCGCATTTCCTTGGGTTTACGGCGAAGGCGTGGTGGATTTGCTCGGAGACAAGCAAACAATTAGCGGCATTCTCAGCTTCGGTTCCCGCCATGTTTCTCACGAATCTCCTCAGAAAGCTCAGCAGGAAGATGTTTCTGTAAAGTGGGAAAATGCCTGGATCGAAACTAAGTGTACCGCCGAGGAATTAGCCGAGGCCGGAATTCGACCGGGCACGCGGATGGTAGTGGGAAAGCACCGCAAGCGCCCGCTGCGGTTGAAGGACTGGATCGCGAGCTACACTCTGGACAACAAGGCTTCAGTGGCGATTTTGCTGGCTCTGGCGGAATGTTTGAAAGAGCCTGCGGTGAATGTTTACTTGGTAGCGTCGGCGAAGGAGGAGGTTGGGGCGATCGGAGCTTTGTATTTCACGCAGCGCCAGCCGTTGGACGCGCTGATCGCTTTGGAAATTTGCCCTCTGGCGCCGGAATACCCGATTCGTGACAGCGAAAACCCGGTTTTGCTGGTTCAGGACGGCTACGGAGTCTACGATGAAGGATTGAACGCCCAATTGCGCGCAGCAGCCGCAGCAGCCGATGTAGAGGTGCAGTTGGCGGTAATTAGCGGTTTTGGGAGCGATGCTTCGATCGCCATGAAGTTCGGCCACGTAGCCCGCGCCGCTTGTTTGGCTTTCCCCACCCAGAACACCCACGGCTTTGAAATTGCTCATCTCGGGGCGATCGGCAATTGCGCCGCCATCCTCAAAGCCTACTGTGACGTGCTTTGGGACGAGTAGAAAAAAAACTTTCGCAAAGTAGTTGACAGATTGGGAAAGATTAGTTAAGGTAATAAAGGTGCGGAACACAAGCAAACGCAACGACGCGCCCCCATCGTCTAGAGGCCTAGGACACATCCCTTTCACGGATGCGACGGGGATTCGAATTCCCCTGGGGGTATTGAAAATTTAACTCTGATATCAAATTGATATCTAGTATGTGGGGTGGGCATCTTGCCCGCCCTTATTGCTATTCGGTTTAAAATTAATCTGATGCGTTCGATCGCACTTTCCTTAGTTTGCACCATTGCCATTGATATCAAACTTTTCTATAATGGGAATTTCTGAAGGTGAGGAGGCGACTATTCGCAGGTTTATATCAACTATGATTTGATTTTTATCAAGAACTACATTTGCTTTTTTTATTATAATTTTTGCGGATAAACAATCGCCTGATTCAGGTTCGGGAGATGGCTGATTTTTATATCCTGCGTCCTCCAGCCATTCACAAATCTTCCTCCAGTTTTCTACCTTTTCATCCGCTTTACCTACAAGATTTTTTACATATTGGTATAAAGTATTACAGAAGTCTACGGCAATTCCCTTGGGGTTTTTACTGAGTATTTCGGCAATTTCGGCGGGACTGTAGCCGCAGAGTAGACCCCGTAGATGTTGTTTCTCTGTGGGCGTGAGCCGCTTTCCCTTGGCGGATGCTAGGTCTGTGTAAAGAGTTTCTAAGTCCCATTCGCGGGCAGCTTCGGAGAAGCGATCGTTAGAGGATGCCATTGCAGGGGATAGGTTTCTGGATTTTTTATAATCAAAGTCTAACACGATTCCTAATGCTTATTAGTTTCTTTGTTAAAGGTAGTTAGATTAGGATCAGGGAAAGCAGGATCGTGATTAATTTTACACAGGAAATTCGGGCAAGGCTCACTTTTTGCGAGGTAGCGTTTTCTGCTCTACAGAGTTATCAAGCCACAGTCTCTAAAAAAACCTCTGTTTTTAAGATGTCGAGAAATCAGACTTAGGAGTATTTTATGCCTTCATTCTATCCAGGTCAGAAAGCTAATGAACTTGCTCAGGAAGCTCAAAAGCGATTCGAGCGTGCGGTTGAAGATTTGAAAAGAGAAGAAGCAGCCACAAACAGATTAGCCGAAGAGTACGGTCAACTGCAACTGAATGTCATAAGAAGCACAATTAAGCGCTTTGTTACCTTCCTTGAAAATACTGGTCGGAAGGCTTCAGAAAGTGAAAAGCGGCTTTTAGAAGGGATGGATTTTTCTGTTCAGCAGATGAAGGAGTACAAAGCTGCGGCGGTAGGAGCAGAACAATATTTTATGGCTGGCGTTAAATCTGCTGGAGCAGCCGCAGCAGGTTACGGCGGTGCTATTGGTGCTGTTACTTCACTAGGAGCTGCAAGCACCGGAACCGCTATCTCAACTCTCAGTGGAGCGGCTGCTTGGAATGCAACTTTAGCATGGTTTGGCGGTGGAGCGGTGGCGGCTGGTGGCGGTGGTATGGCTGTTGGTGCTTTTGTGCTAGGCGGTATCACGCTTTTACCAGCTTTGGCGATTGGCGGCTTTTTTGCTGCTAGTGAAGGCGAGAAAGCGATGACAAAGGCGCGAGAGCATGAAGCTCAAGTCAATAAGGCGATCGCAGACATGAAACTTGCTAAGGATTTTGCTCAACAGGTAAGACAGCGAATAATTGAGTTGAGAAAAGTGTTTGAATCTATGAACACTCGTGCTGTTAAAGGTCTGAGTCAACTTGAATCTCAGCCGTTTGATGCTGAGAAGTTCCAACAGGTAGGCCTTCTGATGAAGGGGCTTGTAGAAATGTTGAAAACTCCTGTCTTAAACAATGACGGTAAGCTTAACCTCGGTACTGTGAAGGTTTTGGAGAAATATCGGATTTTACCAGGGAAATAGAAATCACGATCGAAGTAGTCTCAAGACTTACGCAGAAAATCTATTTGTAGAGTGGGCACTTTCCACCTTACTGCTTAAAAATAAGGAGGTTGCAATGAATCCGTGGGAAATTTTAGGAAATGTTGGTGATTTACATCAGATATGTAGTGAGGCCAAAGAAAATCAAGCGGGTGCATTTGTAGGAGGAGGTGCAGCACTTGCGGCTGGTGTAACTTTGGGTGCGGCTGCTCTAGGGCCTCTGGCTATTCCTTTAATCATGGCTGGCGGTGTAATGGCTGGTGCCACAGCAGAATCTACAGTTAAGAATGTAGGCAAAGGCGTAGCAATGGCTGGTGCCAAAGCAGAATCTACAGTTAAGAATGTAGGCAAAGGCGTATCTAAGGGAATTACAGGATTTTTTGATTTCTTCAAAAGCGATGAAGACTTTTTTAACCGAGGAATAGAAAAGCTTGAAAGTGGAGATTACGGGGCAGCTATTGAAGATTTTACGAAAGCGATCGAACTCAATTCTCAAAATGTTTATGCCTACTTTGTGCGCGGCTGTATTCTCGATGAACAGCACAATTATGCAGGAGCAATTTCAGATTACACTAAAACTATCCAGCTCGATCCTAGCTATGTAGATGCTTACCGCAATCGAGGTAACATTTACGTCGCTAAAAATGATTATAGCAAGGCAATTGCCAACTACACCCAAGTCATCAAACTCGCTCCCGGCAATGCGGATATCTACTTAATACGAGGAAGTGCCTACAGCGAACTAAAAAATTACAAAGAAGCTATTGCTGACTTCACTCAAGTTATCACTATCGATCCTAGTAATGTGAATGCCTACTACTGTCGTGGTTTAGCATATACTGAACTAGAGGATTATGAGAGTGCCATTGCTGATTATACTCAAGTTATCAAACTTGACCCTAACTGTGTCGATGCCTACTTCACGCGGGGCTGTTTACTTGTTGAGCTAGAACATTACAAAAAAGCCATTGCTGACTTCACTCAAGTTATCAAAACTAAACCTAATGATGTTAACCTGTATTTTCAGCGGGGTTATGCTCGCGCCCAAGTAAAGAATTATAAAGGAGCTATTGCCGATTTCACTCAGGTTATAAAGCTTAGCCCTAATGAAGCAGTTAATTATTTGTATCGCGGTCATGCACAGGTAGCAAACAAGGATTATGATAGTGCAATAGCTGACTACAATCAAGTCATCAAGATAGAACCAAACTGTACAGATGCTTATTTTCATCGGGGATGCGTCCGCCATGAAAAGGGAGACAAGCGGGGAGCTCTTGCCGACTACAATCAGGTCATCAAAATAGAGCCAGACAATGCTTATGCCTACGTTAAAAGGGGTTCTATACGCAGAGAAAAGGCAAAAAGAGAGGAAGCCGTAGCAGATTTTCAGAAAGCTATCAGCCTCTTTCGCAAAGAATCCATGATGGATGAAGTCCGAAATCTTCAAAAAGAAGTCCGCAATCTTCAGAAGGAAATTAAGAATACTCCTTGGTGGCAGACGCGGGTGTTTTAGGATTCTGTTCTGTTGAAATATCGAATTTTACCAGGCCAATAGAAATGAGAGCTAAAAAAGTTCCTGTAGAAATCTTTAATCCCGGCTCGGCTGCTGAGTGCTTCCGCGATGTTGTTAAAGCTTACACCGAATACAAAATAGTTGCAGAGCAAGAACAGACTAAACGGCGTGGTATAGAAGCTTGGGAAAAAGCAACAATTGCCGACATTCAAGCAAAACGCGATGCTTTGATCGAGTATCTTGAATGTTCCTTTGATGAACGTGCTAATAATTTCAAATTTCTGTTTGAAAAGGTCGATGAGGCAATAGCAATCGGTGATAATAACCAGTTAGCTTTAACCATGACTTCAATTACCGAAATAGCTAAGTCTAGTCCTTTCAAAGACCTTGCTAATTTGACATCTGTCAGAACAGCCCTTGACGATCCAGATTATGAATGGGAGTTTTAGAAGGTCCTATAATTATAAAAAATTCAATTGATTTCATTTGCTAAAGAACAGGAGATTTTAGAATATGACAATTACATCTATACTCAAACAACTGGAAGGCTTGAGTCGTGAAGATATGATAGCTAAACTAAAGGCTACCCGCCATGAACTTCATAGTGAACAAATGAAAAAGACCGTACCAAATAATGACATTCACACGCAAACTTTAACAATAAACAGAATTTTAGGTGCTATTGAAATGGGTGTTCGTGGTTCTTTGACTAAATCAGAACTTCAAGAACTTCGTCCAGTTCTTCAATACTTTGTGGAAAATGGAGAATTTTCTCAATCTAAGTTTAGTTCACTTTACCAAGGAGGATAAAATTAAAGATTGTGCATCGCCCTACAGATGTCTGTTCATAAGTCCTAACTCAGAAGCGCTCGTCCCTCATTCCTCCCAGGAAATAGAAGATCGATCGCACTTTTATATCTAATCCCAAATCCGGCTTAAATACCCCCTCAATCTCTTAGTCTCGCGTTGCGCGGACTTCGTTTGTATAGAAGCGATTTCAATCGCCGATTGAAATCGCCTATTTTTAAATCGCCGATCGCACCGATTGTCAATTCTGCAACTTCAGCAACGGTTCAATCTGCTGCCTTTGAAACTGCAATTCATCCGCCAAAGGCTGGTAAATTTCCCGATCGCCCGATTCATTGCAATAATCCCACAAACCATTGTAACAGTGCCTGTCGTCGTCCCAACCCGGATGGTTAACAATCGGATACAAGCAGATTCCCTCGATCGGAACTCCTGCTTTCATGGCCGCCATTACCTCGGTGCACACATAATTAAACCAGACAGGTCTAAAATCGTCTTCAGTGCCTGTTTCTGCTACGAATAAGGGGCGACCGTAGCGCTCAAACACTTCTTGCAGCATTTCGCGAAACGGGCGGTACAGCGGATCGGTGTATTTCATGGGCTCTTCATTGTGAATCCACTGATTGCGATCGTAATAATTCACCCCAATAATATCGAGATATTTTTCCTTGCCGCCGAGTTCCGGGCGAAAGCGTCCAGCCAACATATCCCAAGCTTGATATTGAGATAAGCGATAACCTTCCGCCGCGTCCCGATCCTCCGGTTTTTCAGGGTCAGCAATAATGTTAATTGTGGGGTCGATTTGAACGATGCGGGTGCGGGGATTGACTTCCCAAACAGATTCTATCGCTGCGATCGCAGCTTTGATTAACTGGACTTTTAGCTCGTCTCCCCGCCCTTTTGCAAACGGATTGATGTAGGCGACATCGCCGCCGGCCCAAGCAATAAATGAAATTTCATTGACAGGTGTCACGAAAGGTGTTTGGTCGGTTTCCTCAGTTAGCACTTCCATAAAAGCGCGCACCATGCTGGCAAACCTGGACACAAATTCGGGACTGAAAATATCAATATCGTCGGGCCAACCGTAGTGAAACAAATCCCAAATTACCTGCATTTTCATGTCGCGGGCGGCCCGGATAATTGGCAGGGAACTGGAAAAATCGTATTTTCCGGGTGTCTGTTCAATTAAGTGCCAGCGGAGGCCTTCGCGGACTGTATAAATGCCTTTTTCCTGCAAGCGTTGGTAGTCGGCTGCTACAAATTTATCGTGGCCGGTGGCGGCTGTGACATCGAGACGCTTTCCTGATAGCAATTTGTGGGTGGAACATTCAAAGCCGCCCATGAAAAAACTTTGAAACATCAATCGAATGGGTAATGGGTCATTGGGCATTGGGCATTAGGCATTGGGCATTGGGCATTGGGCATTGGGCATTAGGAATTTAGAAATTGGTAATTGTTAGCAATTAACTAATAACTAATAACTAATAACTAATAACCGATCCCCCATGCCCCATGCCCCATGCCCCATGCCCGATTAGCACTGAGTAATAGCTTGCGGCTGTGAACTTTCTTCGGGAATATCCCAGCCGAGAGTTGCCGCAGCCATCGTCTCTAGGGGAAATTTGGGAGTGCGATCGGCATACAGCAAACCGTTAGCTTCTTGGTAAGTATCGGTTAACTGCGTGTAACAAAATCCACTGAACATTTCCACTTGGTTTACCACCTTCAGCAGCGCGGTGTAGCGCCTTTGCAGTTCCTTCGTGTCCCATGCGCGCACGTAGCCCCAAACCCTGTAAAAATCGGGGTTTTCGTGGCCGGCGCAGGCGATGCCACCGAATTCTGTCAGCATCATCGGCTGTCCTTGGTGCGGGTGGCCGTCTAGGGTGAGGATACGCCCGCCCGGACGCCCGCGATCGAACAAATCGGCTAGCTGAACTTCGGGCCCGTAGCGCTTAGCTAGGGTTTGCGGGTTGTTGTCATAGTCGTGAATCGCCAGGATGTCGGTATCGATGCTTTCCCAGCCGTCATTACCGATGACGGGGCGAGTCGGATCGAGGGTTTTGGTTAAGAAATACAGCGCTTGCACGTAGTTGCGGTGGGCTGCGGCTTCGACTAAATTCGGAACTCCCCAAGATTCGTTGAACGGTACCCAGACTACGATACAGGGGTGGCTGGCGTCGCGGTCGATGACTTCTGTCCACTCCCGCGTCAGCCGTTGTACGGCTTTGGGAGTGAAGCGGTAGGCGCTGGGCATTTCTTCCCAAACTAGGAGCCCCAGCACATCAGCCCAGTACAAAAATCGGGGGTCTTCGATTTTTTGGTGCTTGCGGACGCCGTTGAAACCCATTGCTTTGACTAATTCGACATCGTGGCGCAAAGCTTCGTCGGAAGGGGCAGTCATCATGGTGTCGGGCCAGTAACCTTGGTCGAGCACCAGTCGCAAATAGTAGGGGCGGCCGTTGAGCATGAAGCGATCGCGCTGGATGCTGACAGTCCGCATCGCGGTATAAGATTTTACCTCGTCGAGGAGTTTGCCGTCGGCCCACAACTGTACTTGAGCGTTAATTAACGTAGGTTTTTCGGGACTCCACAGCAATTCGTTGCGGTAGTCGTCGATACCAGGGTCCGAGAGGGCGATACGGCGGTGGATTTCGCCGTTGATGACTTCGTAGGTGTCGTTGACTAGCAGCAAACAGCCGATCGACAGTTTGACTTTAATCTGGATTCCCGACTGGCGATCGCCCGCGACAAACGCTTCAAAACCGATTTCCCAGCGTTCAAACTGCGGGGTCCAGCGGATGCGCTCGATATAAGTGTGAGGCACCAATTCTACCCAGACTGTCTGCCAAATCCCGGTCGTGCGCGGATACCAAATACTGTGGGGCTCTATTTGCCAGTCTTGCTTGCCGCGCGGTTTCTCCAAATCTTGCGGGTCGTCCTGGGCCCACACTGTCACCCGCTGCAGCCCGTTGAGGTTCACAACTGCTGTAATGTCTGCGGTGAAAGGAGTGTGTCCGCCTTCGTGTTCGATGACAAATTGACCGTTCACCCAGACGCGGGCGCGGTAGTCTACGGCCCCAAAGTGGAGGAGAACTCTGCCTTCTGTGTGGGGTACGTCAAATTCGCGTTCATACCAGCAGTTGGCGTGAAAATTCGTGTCGCCGATCCCGCTTTTTGCCGATTCTGGAGCAAACGGAACTTCTATAGTGTGAGTCCACTCAGAAATATCGATCGGCTGCACGCAGTGGCCCGCGTCATCGTAAGCAAACCTCCACGGACCATTGAGACAAATCCAGTTGCTCCGGCGCAGTTGGGGGCGCGGATAACCTGTTTTCCGTCCTTGAACTGTCACCTTACTATCAAGAGTTGCAGACTCTTCTATCTCACAATTTTCTAGTTCTCTACCTAACCAACTCATCGGCACATCTACCCAAAGTTATATTTATAGGTTAGCGACAATTACCCCCACTTTGACAAGTCTTTTGCTGATTAATTTGCAAAAGTTCTGCCTATTAAAACAGCCTCATCTGAAGACTCTCTTGTGCTGAAGTCATTAGTCAGAAGAAAAAAGAATAAACCAGGAAGATTTTTCCTGTCTCCCTCTCCCCCTCTCCCTCTAGCTAGCAAGACTTTGCAAACCTCCTAACGGTTCAGTTAGCTCACTTTTAAAAGAAAATTCTTCTGCAAACGGCAAACACTGAAATATTTGCTGTAGTCCCGTGAGTTCAAAGAGAATTCTAACTTGTTCGCTCATGGCAGAGATCAAAAGTATACATTCGCTGTCTCTCACTAATTTCACGATCGCCACTACAGCCATTAACTCGGAATTTTTCAGGAAATTTATTTTTGAGAAATCCAGCATCAGAATTTTGCCACCGCTTTCAATGAGGCGCTGTATTTCTTTCTGAAACTGAGCAAATTGAGAAACTTCCAAAACCTCATGAGACAAAACAATTTTAACTAGAACGTTCATTTTCACCTCAAGGCTTGTTTGAATTATTAAATAACTTTTGATAAAAATCTAGTAAGGTGCTCAATCAGCACCTTACCTTTTTACCAGGAACTCGCAACTTCCAGCTACTTGCTAACAGATTGGCCGTTGCCGTTGCCGTTGCTGTTGCCGTGGTTGACAGCAGCGACTTCTAGAGAAGCTGCTGCGGCTGGGCGATGGGAAACTCCATTGGATGTGCTGACATTAGAGACAGAAGCGTTAACATTTTCTACCAATTCAATCACCGGCTTGGTAGTAATTTGTTTGTAAGTTGTCAGAGCTTGAGCGACCACTTGATCCATGTTGTAATACCTGTAAGTCGCCAGCCTTCCCACGAAAGATACTCCCGGAGTTGCATCAGCCAAAGCCTTATATTTCTTGTAAATTTCGGCATTCTCTGGACGTGGAACTGGGTAGTAAGGGTCTCCCTCAGCTTGCGGATATTCGTAGACAATGCTAGTTTTTAGATGCTCTTGTCCGGTGAGGTATTTAAACTCGGTGCAGCGAGTATATAAATGCTCGTTGGGGTAATTTACCACCGGTGCTTCTTGGTGTACGGCTACGTTCAGTGTTTCGTGCTTGAATTCCAAGGAACGGTAAGGAAGTTTGCCGTAGCAATAATTGAAATAGGAATCGACTGGCCCGGTGTAAATCATTTCTCCGTAAGGGATAAAACCCTCAATCTCCCGGTAGTCGGTATTCAGCATCACCTTGATGTTTGGGTGAGAAAGCATCTTTTCAAACATCCGAGTGTAGCCGTGCAGCGGCATTGCTTGATAGGTATCGGTGAAATAGCGATCGTCCCGGTTAGTGCGAGTGGGTACGCGCGCAATCACTGAGTTGTCGAGTTCCGACGGGTCCATTCCCCACTGTTTGCGGGTGTAGTTGCGGAAGAATTTCTCGTAAAGTTCGCGACCGACTTTGCTGACAACGACATCTTCGGAAGTGCGAATGTAATCTTTTGGTTCTGCTACTTTTGCGAAGAAATCTTCGACTTCAAATGAGGTGAGATTCAGTCCGTAAAGTTTGTTTACGGTGTTGAGATTGATTGGAATTGGCAGCAGTTGACCGTCAACACTGGCGAGGACTCGGTGTTCGTAAGGCCGCCACTCGGTGAAGCGCGAAAGATACTCGAAAACAGGGCGCGAATTGGTGTGAAAAATGTGGGGGCCGTATTTGTGTACCAGGATGCCGTGGTTGTCGTAGTGATCGTATGCGTTGCCGCCGATGTGGTTGCGGGTATCAATTATCAGGACTGTTTTTCCAGCCTCATTTGCTAGTCTTTCGGCAATGACGCTACCTGCAAATCCTGCTCCGACGATTAAATAGTCAAACATTGAAACACCTCTGATTGTGGGTAAGGGTAAGGGTAAGGAATAATTGGTAATTGGACATACAGCGAGGAGTGTTGAGTGTTAAGTTTTGAATCCGTAAAGTGTAACTCTTTCACTTCAACCTCAACATTCCTAACTTAAAACTTTCATCCGGTCTTCGGCTTTCTGCCGTTTCTCGTCGATCGCACTTTCGATCAACCCCAGCATTTCGCCCCAGGTATTGTCCCAAGAATTGTCTGCTAAAAAGGCATCTACTTCGCTCAGCCACTTAGTGTGAACGTCCGAACTTTCGCTGAGGATTTCTTCGGCACAAGCAACGAATTCTTCAGAATTGCTAGCAATCCGAACCAAGCCGTTTTCTCCGTACGGCCGCACCACGTCGCGGATAGGAGTAGAAATCACCGGTTTTCCGGCAGCGAGGTATTCTGGAGTTTTCGTAGGACTAATAAACTTAGTCGATTCGTTGATCGCAAAAGGCAGCATGGCGATATCCCATCCGCCAAGATACGCTGGCAGTTCTTGATAAGATTTGCCGCCGAGATAGTGGATATTTGTGTGAGTTGGCAGAGTTGTCGGATCGATTTTCGCCACCGGGCCAATGATGACTAAATGCCAGTCCGGCCTTGCTTGGGCAATGCCCCCCAGCAGTTCGATATCCATGCGTTCGTCTATGACGCCATAAAATCCCAAACGCGGGTGAGGAATGTCTTTTTGATCCGCCGGTTCTTGTGAAAGATTCCTGGCTGTCGCAAAGTGTTCTTTTTCGATGCTGCTGGGGAAGGCGTGAATGTTTGGGTGCTGGTGCTGTTTAGCTTCGTAAAGGTTGTGTCCCCCGGTAAATACTACGCTAGCGCGCTTTAATAAGTGGTTTTCATTGGCTTTTAAATCCGGGTGCGCGCCTTGGAATGCTGACAGTTCATCCATGCAGTCGTAGACTACAGCTAGCGGCTTTAAGTGACTTGTGAAACTGACAGCCATTGGTGTGTAATACCAGAGGATGTACTGGCTAATTTCTGCCGCTCGAAACAAATCATCTAGCATGGCTTGCTGAGCAGTTTGTGCTGTTGCTTCGCTGGTTCCTTCACTCAGGTGCGGTACTATTACCCAGACTCCGCTTTCGTGGATGCTCACATCAAGCCACCAATCTGTAGCCGCGCTAAACACAGGTTCTTCTACAAAGAATACGCGACGAGTTTTGGCACAGCGACTCAAGAGATGTTGCGGACGTTGATAGACAAAATTCCACCGCAAATGAGACAGGCAAACTAAATCTGGTGCATCTAAAGCCTCAGTTTTTGATAAGTTGGCGCGCAATGCGGGCGACGCAGCAAATTGAGATGGCGATTTGGCTGGATCTATAGAGGTAAATCGGATATCCCATGCTCGCTCTTTATTGCTATAATTATTGTTTACTGAGTTTTCTGGGGGCGACATATTAGCCTCTGGAATTTGTCAATGAAAATTTGTCCGTTAAAATTGGTCAATAGGATATATTTCTCAGCAGGGTCTTACTGAAAATCGCAAGCATAAATCTGAGAACTTTTATTGACGAGCAAGCGGCGCGTTCAGTGAGCCAAACAAACAAACTGTTTAGCTGCGGGAAAAACAGGCTTATCTGCTTTTTTCAGAATTGAAACTTAGAGATAAGTTAATATGGTTTGACTTGCTATTGTTGTTAAATGTAACCCAGTTTTTCTGCCCTAACTTCTATCTGAAGGATGACTTTTATCTCAGAACACACCTAGCTTGCACGCTGGGTTCAAAAGCCGTTAAGATGCCGATCGACCTTGTAAAATCACTTTTAACTGGCAGGTACGAGGTGAAAAAAGAGCGAGTTTTATTGCTTTATTTGAAGATGAGAGAAAATTTGCCATCAAGTTTATGTTGCTTTGTGATTTGACAAACCTTGCTTTTTTTTAACTCATCCGATCGCTATTATGGAAAATTTGTATCCTAATATACAAAGTTTTGTCAAAGATTTCTAACTTCCGATAGATTAACAATTAACCGTTTATGGAGTGAGGTTAAACTGACACAATATCACCTATCTCAACAATACCAAAGAAACCAGGCAACGGCAAGGATAAACCTAAGATTCTGCACGAGTCAGTAGCAAGAAACCAATGTGATGACATTTGCGCTGTGGGCCTGAGTTTAACGTCGCACCACAGCAAAAATATCAATCATCCCTCTAAGGGCGGGTTCGCCGATATCTGCGATCGAACGCAAAATATCCACGTAAACCCGCGACTAAAAAATAGCAGCAACTTTACAGTCGGCTGCTATCAATTTTGGTGATTCCCCCTCCAAAGGCAAAATCTTGCACTGCCGAACTCTTTAAAAAATCGTGAGGGAAACCCAATTCAATTGCGCTTACTTTGTCTAACTGCTGCATTTGTTCGGGGGTTAATTCAAACTCCAAACAAGCGAGATTTTCCTGAAGTTGCGAGAGTTTGCGCGAACCCACAATCGGAATAACTTGGACTGGCTGTTGTCGCAGCCAATTTAGGGCTACTTGAGAAGCAGGTTTGCCAATTTTGGCTGCTATTTTGCTAACTTCATCAGCAATTTTGAGGTCTCGTTCGTTAATTTTTCCCGATTCAGGTGAATTCAGCCGTTTAGCTTCGCTGGCTGTTTCTGAAGTGTTGTATTTTCCTGTCAGCAAACCGGCTGCTAGGGGACTCCAAGCTGTGACGCCAATATCAAAGGCTTTTGCCATAGGGATCAAGTCCCGTTCAGGAGTTCGCTCTTTTAAAGAATACTCGATTTGCAAGCCGATAAATGGTGTCCAACCGCGCAGATTGGCGATCGTATTTGCTTGAGAAATAATCCAAGCCGGCGTATCGGAAATTCCTATGTAAAGAATTTTACCGGCGCGTACCAAATCGTCAAAAGCGCGCATTACTTCTTCGACGGGTGTGGTAAAATCCCAAGCGTGCAGCCACAGCAAATCTATGTATTCAACTTGCAATCGCTTCAAACTTGCCTCTACTGCTTGTACCATATTTTTGCGGTGGTTGCCGAAACCATTGATTTCGCCATTCTTCATGTTGAGGCTATACTTAGTTGCAACTACCCATTTTTCGCGATCTGCTGCGATGAACTCACCAACATATTTTTCGCTAGTACCGTTGGTGTAGAGATTCGCGGTATCAATGAAATTGCCGCCCGATTCTGCAAAGGCGTCGAACATTTTACGGCTTTGGTCGTAGGAACTCCCCCAGCCCCACTCTTCCCCAAAAGTCATGGTTCCGAGGCAGATTTCGGAAACGCGAAGTCCGCTGTGACCTAGTAGTTTATATCTCATGTCACCCTTCTGCTAATTAATGGTTGTTAACAGTTTAGATCGGGATTTCCCCAACTGTTGCCATCAGTCGGGTGGCTGGCTTTACGAGGCCTTAGTGCTGTGCTTAATGTTTAATGTTTTGCCAAGTCAATCAAAATGCCTTAGCTTCCGGGGCTCTGGACGATCGCCCCTGCGTTTACTTTAAACAGCGCGCAGGGGCGATCGTCTTATTAATGTATTTAGGATTACATGAATAAATAAAAATACAGTAAAACAGCCAAAGAAATATCTACCTTTAGATAGGTATTTTAGGAAAAGAGTTAAAAAAAAATGCTATCTTAAATAAGCAGAAAACCAGACAGAACTACAGAAAAAATTAATGTAGCTAAATTAACTTTTTAGCGTTATAGTGATTTATAGATTACACAAACTAGGTGACTCACTTGGCTGATATTGTTGATACCGCCGTTTCGGCTGGATCTTTTACAACCCTAGTTGCTGCTGTCAAAGCTGCTGGTTTAGTAGATACTCTTAAAGGCGCTGGCCCCTTCACTGTTTTTGCGCCTACTGACGAAGCTTTTGCTAAGCTTCCCGCAGGTACTGTAGAAGCACTGCTTAAGGACATTCCTAAGCTCAAAAAAATCCTGACTTATCATGTCGTTTCTGGCAAAGTTATGGCCGCTGATGTGGTCAAGCTGAAATCTGCCAAGACAGTTGAAGGTTCTGAAGTGAAAATTGATGCTTCCAACGGCGTCAAAATCAATGATTCTACCGTTACAACAGCCGATGTTGCTGCTGATAATGGTGTCATCCACATTATTGATTCAGTCTTGCTTCCTGCGTAAGCACAGACTTAGATAGCGCAATACTATCTTGAGGGCGGTGGCTGTTGTTAGCCACCGCCCTGTTTTCGTTGATAGTTGAGGTTTCAATATTTTACGCAGGTCGATAATTAAAATTATTATAGAGTAGCGGGAATTTGCCGATCGCACTGGGCTTGATTCGGCCCCAAATTTGTCGCTGCTGGATTTACCTGGAACACAGCTTGTAGGCTAACTGCCACAGGTACTCTGGAAAAAAGTTTATCAAAGAAATAAAAAAGTGCGATCGACCGCCTTAGCAATTGCCGATAATTAGCGGCCCACTTATTTTGCACTATCGGGCTGATTACCGGTTGATGCGTAGATACCATGCCACCAAACCCAACATTTATCCGAGAAACTGGGTTTACCAGGCCTTGTCCTAATTAAGATACAATAAGAGCCACAAAGAAAGTGCGATCGACATTATTTGACATTCAAGCTATGCAATCTACAACTCAGTCCGAGACAGAACTGGCGATGGAAGCTCCCAAACACGGATTGCCCGTTACAATCATTACAGGATTTCTCGGCAGCGGCAAAACAACCCTGCTCAACCACATCCTGACCAATCAGCAGGGTTTGAAAACAGCAGTTTTGGTAAATGAATTTGGCGAAATCGGTATCGACAACGAACTGATTGTCACTACCGACGACAACATGGTTGAGCTGAACAACGGCTGCATCTGCTGCACTATTAATGAAGATTTAGTTAATGCAGTTTACAAAGTTCTGGAACGTCAAGAAAATCTCGATTATCTGGTAGTTGAAACAACCGGACTCGCCGACCCGCTGCCAGTAGCAATGACTTTTTTAGGCACAGAACTGCGCGACCTGACTCGTCTCGATTCGATAGTTACAGTAGTAGATGCAGCCAACTACAGCTTAGATTTGTTCAACTCTCAAGCAGCTTACAGTCAAATAGCTTACGGCGATATAATTATCCTCAACAAAACTGATTTGGTTGAAGAAGCAGATTTAGATTTGTTGGAAGTTAAAATTCGCGATGTCAAAGAAGGTGCTCGAATTCTGCGAACAGTAAAATCGCAAGTTCCCCTACCGCTAGTCCTCAGCGTCGGATTGTTTGAATCTGACAAATATTTCCAATCTGAAGAAACTCCTAGCAATCACGAACATCACGACCATCACGACCATCACGAACATCACGAACATCACGACCATCACGAACATCACGAACATCACGACCATCACGGTCACGAACATCACGACCACGGCCATCACGACCACAGCCATCACGACCACTCCGACCATTTAGAAAATGACGGATTTACCTCAATTTCTTTCCAGAGCGACAAACCGTTTTCTCTGAGAAAATTTCAATATTTCTTAGACAAACAAATGCCAACAAATGTGTTTCGCGCGAAAGGGATTATGTGGTTTGAAGAAAGTCCCAAACGGCATATTTTTCACTTGAGTGGCAAGCGATTTACGATGGATGACGACGAGTGGAAAGGCGATCGCAAAAACCAGCTTGTTCTCATCGGTCAGGGTTTGGATACCGAGACTTTGCGATCGCAACTCGAAAACTGTCTTTGTATGCCTTCAACCAATCGCGGCAAAGGTTTTGGGAAAAACTAAAGGTTGAAAATTAAGCAGAACAGAGGTGTACTGGCTAGAAACCCGGTTTTTTCGTCGAGATTTCGCGGTGACAACCAAGATTTATCCGATAAACCGGGTTTTTTTTCATAATTCTTATTAAAAAGGTAAGTTTACCTTTTGATTTTTAGTTTTAAATTTAAGCATTTCTAATTTCCCATGCGACTCATCATCCAGCGAGTAAAATCATCTCAAGTAGAAATTGAAGGTCAAATTGTCGGCAAAATTGGCTGCGGACTTAACTTGCTTGTAGGTATTGCAGACACCGACACCGAAGCAGAACTCGATTGGATGGCTCGCAAATGCCTGGAATTGCGTTTGTTTCCCGACTCTGCCGGGGATACCGGGCGCTGGAACAAGTCCGTACAAGACATCGGCGGCGAGTTGCTGGTTGTCAGTCAGTTTACGCTCTACGGGGACTGCCGCAAAGGTCGGCGGCCTTCCTTTGACCGAGCAGCGGCTCCTGAAAGAGCCGAAATTTTTTATGATAAATTTGTCGAAAAGTTGCGCCAGAGCGGCTTAAAAGTCGAAACAGGCTTGTTTGGAGCGATGATGCAAGTCTCGATCGAGAATGACGGGCCGGTGACTTTGGTATTAGAGAAAGAATCAGGGTGAATTGTTGGCAAACAAAGCTCTCTGTGCTTCTTTCTGATTCCTTCTTGCTTCTTGGATAAGATCAAATTTTCAGATTAACCGGGTTTCCTAACTGCTGTTGCGTAGGTTCTGAAGACATTGCAGATAGCTACACTCTGCCAAGTCTCGATTCCACAATCTCTAACGGCCAAAACCGCCTCAAATAGCCAGTTATTAGATTGTCCACTCAGCGGCCTCGCAGCACCCTCCATTTTCCTGGCGATCGCCCCACGCACATAACAGCTCAGAATGCTTGTCAAGTAAGGCTTTAACGGCAATAAAACCAATCTTCCACAGCCAGCGATTAGAATCAGATTCAGCAGCCAAAAACTGTTGCATGAGAGAGTGGAACACTGGCATAACTACGGTTATCTCTACTTCCGTAACATTCAATGTATAGAGAGTTGAATCAGCACAGCAAGCGAAACCGCCAGCAACTGCCACCTCACTCTCTGACAAATGTCCTTGCACACCCGCTGTGCCCTACCACCCGATAAACGCCATGACTCTCAAAGCTGCCACCAACACCGTCAACTGCAACACCGCTTCTGACATCAACAGCATTCCGGCTGCATCCAGCGAACAAACCGCCGAAATCAATACTCTTCCCAGCATCGATATCCTCGCTTTGGCTAACTTCGCCCTCAAAGAATTGCAAGGGGAAATGAAAACTGCCAGCCGTAGCGCTCAAGCAGTGGCGATGCGGATTGCTAAGGAAGTCGAACGGATTTGCCAAAAGAGCGATCGCATCCAAATTTCCGGCGAAGTTGAAGCTTGGCAAATCACCTTGGCGGAGCACCGGTTGCAAAAAACCCTGCAATACTACCGCCTCGGTTCCAAACAAGGCCGCGTCGAACTGCATTCTCACCTCGCGGCGATGATTTACCGCCATGTTGCTTCTTTCCGATCGAACTTGAACTTCCAAGCTCGCTACAACATGATTGAAGACTTTTTGCAAGGCTTTTACATCGAATCTCTGCGAGCTTTCCGCCGCGAACATCAACTCGATGTCACCTACCAGCCCCGCACGCAGCTAGAATTGGCTGAGTACATGGCTTTTACCGAGCACTACGCCAAGCGCCAAATTGGTTTGCCCGGCCGCAACCGCCAACGCCTGATCGTGTTGCGCGCTCAAGGATTTGCCAAGGGTCAGCCTCCCGAAACTGCGATCGACATTGAAATGGCTGTAGAGTCGGGCAAGGGAGAAGATGCGGAAATGTACAGCCGCTCTCCGGCGCTGCAACAAGTGCGCGAGCAAATGGTATCGGAAACTGTCGATCCGGCTGATGCTGTGTTGCGCGATCGAGTAGTCTCGGAATTGATCGCCTATCTGGAATCGCAAAATCAGCCAGAATGCGTGAATTACTTAACTTTAAAATTGCAAGACCTTTCGGCTTCGGAAATTGACCGCGTGCTCGGTTTGTCTTCCCGCCAGCGCGACTACTTGCAACAACGTTTCAAGTACCACGTCGAAAAATTTGCCCGCACTCAAAATTGGAAACTCGTCCACGAATGGCTGGGTGCTGATGTCGATCAAAAGCTGGGAATGACTTCGGACAAATGGGAAGCGTTTCGCGCTCAACTTGCGCCCGAAATGCAGCAACTGTTAGAAATGAAGCGGAATCAAGAAAGCGACAAGGCGATCGCCACCGCGCTCAAATGCACTCCCAAACAAGTCCAAAAACGCTGGGCGCAACTGTTGGAGCTGGCTAGCCAGACTCGCAACAGCAACCAAGCTTAAGTGGTACTCAAATATGAATGCAACTGTTTTCTTGAGGCTGGAAAATGCGATCGGGTGCGGCACCTGCACAGGACTGCCCGCCCCGGCGTCCGCTCTCAAATCAACAATCGCTGCTACTAAATTATCGCCGCTTTTTGGCAAATTCAATTTATTAAAACAACATTACTTTTTTGAATATCTTTCGTTCCCTGGTTAGGCCGGGGAATTTGTTTTTATTAGTTATTAGTTATGAGTTATTATTTATGGGAAATTGCTTGCTGAAGAGGCGGCATTGCATATATTCATAATAATATTTAAACATAGGGAGTAGTATAACAAAGGCAAAGTTGTTCAAAGTTCAAATTGCGAAACTTGAGGGGGCGGGAGATCGATAAAAAATGATAATTCATCTATCCAGAGACAGAAAAAATTTAAAATAAATATACTCATCGTACTATTCTGTTTTATTTAATACTTCATAAGAAGGAAGCATCAAATTTGAGTTATATCTAAAATGGAGGCATAAGTTGATGTAGATAGAAAGGGAAGGATTCCTATGTTACTTTACAAAATTGAAGATTTTAATCCCCACTACCGCGAAGCAGCTTTTAATGGCGAAGATATCAAAGGCCTGGATATCTATGCTGGAAATACACATGAGAAGATTGGCTCCATCGATACCGCGCTAGTTGATGAGACAGGACGTTTCCGATATTTTGTTGTTGACACAGGTTTCTGGATTTTTGGCAAGAAGGTATTAGTTCCAGTGGCTCTTTGTCGAGTGGATGTTGATGCAGAGCGCATCTACGCGACGGGTTTGAGGAGTAAAGACCAAGCAGAAAGACTACCCAGGTATGAGGATGGGATGGTAGTTGATTACGATTATGAAGAACAAGTGCGGGGTGTTTATCGTACTCTAACAGTAGAAGGGTCTGCACCTGTAGAAGCATCATTGCCTTTAGAAGTATCTGCACCAGTTTCTATGCCGCATTCTGTCTCTAACCAAGCTAGGGCTGCTGGTTATGATCGCAACACCTACACTTACGAACAAGAGCCTCAATTGTATGAGATGAACGAGCGCGAGCATCACAAATTCCGACTCTACGAAGAACGACTGGTTGCAGAAAAAAGCCGTCACAAAGCTGGCGAGGTAGCAATTGGCAAGCGAGTAGAAACCGAAACGGCACGAGTTTCAATTCCCACAGAAAAAGAGCGAGTTGTAATTGAAAGTATAACTCCAGGGACGGCAGGTGCGCCCGTAAATCGGGATACTCCATTCCAGCAGGAAAAGGTGATGCGTATGGAAGTTTACGAAGAAACTGCTGATATCAAAAAAGAAGCTTTCGTGCGCGAAGAAGTTAACATCAGGAAAGAAGTTGAAACGGAGATTGTTGAGGCAGCGGAAACACTGCGTCGCGAAGAGTTGGACGTGAAGAGGGAAGGACGTTAGAGTGCGAATGAATTTAACAAGGGTTTGTAGTTAGTTGCGCTGTCTTCGCCCACAGGAGCTGGGTCAGCTAAAAAGCTGGTAGGATACTTTGTTTTTAGGATGGTTTAGTCCAAGGGGTGCGGCAGCAGTTTTCTATGCCATGCTGGCGCTACGTAAAACGGGATTAGATTTAGATTGGGTCATTGGTTGCCTAATTATTTGCGCGTCAATAATCCCCACGGCTTTACTGCTGTGCCGGTGGCGAAAGCTAATGCTAAAATGCAGCGTAAAAGACTAACTTTTAATGATTTGGTAGGTAGATGAACAACCCCAACCTAGCCGAAAAACAAGCCATAGAACAAGAGCAAGGCGAGATTTTGCAACAGCTAGAAGATTGGCTGGAAGCTCCCATGCTGGTGCTGGCATTTGTGTGGCTAGCCCTATTTATTATTGAATTAACTTGGGGATTAAATCCACTGCTAGAAGTCGTTATCACTACTATTTGGATTATCTTTATTGCCGATTTTCTAGTTAAATTTGCCTTGGCTCCCCGCAAAATTTCCTATATCAAAAGCCATTGGATAACGGCTTTTTCTCTGCTGTTGCCTGCTTTGCGTACCTTGAGGATTGTACGAGTGGTGCGAGCATTCAAAACAGCACGGGCTGTGCGAAGTTTGCAGTTGTTGCGAGTTATGACTGGTACGAATCGAGGGATGCGGGCATTAGCTGCGAGTGTTAGCCGTCGCGGATTTGGTTATGTCGTAGGACTAACGATAATTATTACCTTGGTAGGTGCAGCAGGGATGTATGCTTTTGAAAAAGATGTCGCCGATGGTTCCTCCGGGTTAAATAATTACGGCACAGCGTTATGGTGGACGGCAATGCTAATGATGACAATGGGTTCGGAATATTGGCCCAAAACGCAAGAAGGTCGCATACTTTGCCTTGTTCTGGCACTCTATGCGTTTGCGGTTTTTGGTTATGTAACTGCGACCATCGCCACATTTTTTATTGGTCGCGATGCAGAGGATGACGAAGCAGAATTAGCAGGAGGGAAATCAATTGCAGCACTTCAAACTGAAATTGCTGCCTTGCGGGCTGAGATTCAGCAATTATTAAATCAGAATTCCAAGTATTGAATTAGGTAGATGCCAAGATCAATTTTTTGTCAGCGCTGGCACTACTTTTTCGCCAAATACCTCAATAAACTGCTCTTGTTCTCGGTTAACGTTGTGCAAAATTAGTTCATCAAACCCCAATTCAATATCTTTTTGCAACCACTCAATATGCTGCTCTTGGTCTGCCGAGATGCGGACGTGTTGATATAACTCCTCTGGTTGCACAAACTCCCCGGCCGCATCAAATTGATCGGGTGTTATCAGTTCTGTCAGCATTTTACTTTTGAAGATGTTACTACGCCATTGATGATGAGCGCCTTGTAGTGCTTTCTCTGCATTACTGTCATAGGAAAGCTGCACTTTCAAAATCATTGGTTTCCCTTCTCCACCACCGCGACGAAACGCATCGACGACTTTTTTTAACTTTTCAGGTGGGCGAGAAGTAGTAATTAATCCATCTGCCCAACTGCCCAACCATTCTGCGGTTTCTGGGGTAACTGCGGCGCCGATAATTAATGGGAGAATTTCCGGGCGGGTATAAAGTTTTGCATCTTCTACGCACACTAAACCGCGATGGGTGACAGTTTCTCCTGCCCAAAGGGCGCGGATAATATCGACACATTCTTTGAGGCGCGTGTTGCGATCGCTCTTAGTAGGCCACTTATCCCCAGTAATATGTTCGTTCAACGCTTGACCGCTGCCAACCGTTAGCCAAAAACGATTGGGAAACATTTCTGCCAACGTTGCCACAGCTTGGGCAATAATAGCCGGATGATACCGCTGTCCGGGAGCGCAAACAACCCGATAGGAAAGCCTCGGCGTTGCTTGCATTGCTGCACCCAACCAAGACCAAGCAAAACCACTTTGTCCTTGCGCTTCACTCCAAGGATGAAAGTGATCGGAAGAAAGGGCATGGGTAAAGCCAGCTTGTTCTGCCATTTTGACATATTTCAGCAGTTCGCTGGGCTTAAACTGTTCGTGGGAAGCATGATAACCAATTTGTGCCATAAGTTTTTAAGAGTTTTGAGTAGGGGCCCCCGTGCCCGCCCTGAGTTTTGAGTAGGGGCGGTGCCCCCGTGCCCGCCCTGAGTTTTGAGTTAAAATATCCAGACTTAAAAGCAGGTGATTTAATCAGGAAGCCTTGTAAAAGTTTTGAGCTTTGAGTTAGATATTTTTTTAATTTAATAAAAAAAATGTTGTACTCAAAATTCATAACTTTCTGTATAACGGGCAAACTTATGAGCGGAAAATTCGCCGATAGCGAGCTTCAATTACCGAGTAGATGCCATAGGCAATTAAACCCAAAGGTACTAGAGCCAAAATCACTGGACTAAAAGGCTGTTGTGCCAGAATTCCCAACACCTCGCCCAATCCCTTCGTTTGACTGGCATCCGATAGCCTTGCTGCTTGAATTAAGAAAAAACCGATTATAACAAAAACAACTCCACGGGCAGCAATTCCAGCTCGACCCAACCGTGTCGCCCAAGTTTGCTCGGTTTGGCTCATTTCATCTAGCTTGAAATGGCGACGAAATTTGGCTTTATATGCTTGGTAGAAATAAGAGAAACCTACACCAATAACAATTGATCCTGCCAATCCTACCAGCCATTGTCCAAACGGTTGCGCTAAAATTTGGGCTGTCAAATCTTCGGTTGTATCGCTCTTACCACCGCCCGAACCCATTATCAGTTTTACAGCCGTTAAAGCCAAACCTGCATAACCTAAAGCACTTAAGGCGTAGCCAATGCGTTGGGCAATTCGCTTGGCATCCATTTTCTGTCCTTGGTGTTCTGGGTCGAGAATTGTCTGAACGATACGCAAAAGGGCATAACCAATAATGCCAATCGTTACAATAAATAGCAGAAATTTACCGAAAGGTTGGTTAACAATTTCTGATAATGCACCGCTAGTATCGGTTGTCCTGCCGCCCATACTAAAGGCTGCTTGTGCTGCTAAAAAACCGACAATAAAGTAAACTAAGCCTTTGGAAGCATATCCCAATCTTGCCAGTCGCTCAAACCAGGGATGAGAAGCTGCCTGTCCAATTGAGTCTTTAATGCTGTCGGTGGGTGAGTTGTCCCGTTTCATATTTTTTATACTTTAGTTGTTAACGACTGCTGGCATAGGCAATGGTGCATTCCTTTCCAGTTAACTTAGTTCTTAAACAAACGATTTATATTATCATTTATTAATTTAATAATTACCTTCTTTAGAGATTTTTTTCATCTGTCTTGAGCGGGAGTCTCATCGGTTGATTGATTGATAAAATTCACATTAAGTGGGCTTGACAAATATAGCTTTATAGGTTATTTACAGGCTTCCCTGATGGAGCAGTCTGCCAGCGGTATAGTAGATTTTTGATAAAAATTTCTTTAACCCAAGTTTGAATAACAATTAGAATTGGCGACCCTAAAAATAATGTCAAAAAAAATCAGAATGCTATCAAGAGCTAAGGTGTAAACGGAAAGCAAAAATACCTGCTTTTCCATAATGATATATCTGACAAATCTGCAATAGCTGTCATAACGGGCTTATGGACGTTGCAAGAATGGATGCGCCCCAGTGCGGCAGTTGGGAATCAAGCATCTATCGCCAATACTCCGAGCGATCGCACTTAACTGAATTGTGTAGCATAAAATTTTCCTCAATCATCTTCCATCAGGGGGATATTTTCTTATGGCATCAGACAGATGGCAAGGTTGGGCTAGTTAGATTCAATAGATATTGAAGCAAGATTGTGAAATGTTGAACAGAAACAAGAGACGTTTTGCCTAAGTCGATTTTTAAGACTTTAAATTCCCCTTGTCGCAAGAAGTTGATTGTTCAGAACCGGGAGGATTTTAGGAAAATCAAATCAACCACAACGGCACTGCCCGTGTTGAGTTCAACCTTTTATTTACCGGAAATTGCCGAATTCGGTTCCCAAACATCCGGCATCCTGTCCTGCCCTTAACTGACTTTTCAGGAAAACTCTAATAGCTAACAACAAGGCGATCGCCAGGAAGACAAGCATAACCTCTTTCTTACCTCGTTTATTTTGATACTCAATTCAGCAATAAGGTGGATATAATGAATCAACCAGAATCCTTGTCGCAACCGCTGATCCAAAGCGAATTCGTCGCAACTTTTCGCTTGTTTAGTAGGTTTAGCTTCTGGATACAGTTATTCTTGGGTGCTGTTTCCGGCATAGTTTTAGTATTTGCTATGTTGGGTCGCAACATGAGCGAGCAAACCAATAATGCAGGTATTGGTTTCGGGGTTTTTTTAGCGATAGTTGGCCTGCTATTGCTGTGCTTTAGAATATTTTGGGATTTTCGCTATAGGCTATTAGGCCGACTTTTGCACGCCGAAAACTCCCAGGTATATCCCAGTAAAGAACATATTACTCACACCTTACGGATTGGATTAGTTTCTAGTTTGGTGGGGGTATTAATCGCGTTTGTTGCTTCAGAAGAAACAGTTGCTGTAGTGCTAGCGAAAACTCTTAGTCAACCCCAAGCGATGGCAGCTTATGCGCCAGAAAATGTGATTCGTTCCCTAGATATTTTTGTGACGATGGCAAACGTCAATCTGATTGGCGCTCACTTTTTTGGAGCTGTTACTTCTCTTGGGTTACTCAATTGGGTAGAAGATTAGTTAGCCGGATTGGCGATCGCTAAAGGCAAACACAACTCCTATGCCGTCAGCACTTACAAGCGCTGGCAGATTTAACTAATGTTTATGCTGGTGCACTGTCTTGGCGAAAGAGACCGAAGACAGTGCAGCTACCAGCTAAACAATTTGGCTATTGCAATAAAGATATAAGCTGAAATGGGTAGCGATCGCTCCTGCTAATTGTAGTCAGCCGTATCGACCCTTTTTTAATTAAAAAAACGTAAGGTATTATCTTGGTTTATGTTTAACATACCGTTATATTGAGATATTTTTAATGGGTACAAATACGACTTAGAAGTATCTTCCGAAAGATGAGCTATACCCGTGGCATTCAGCTTCCTAAATAGCCCTGTGACCGGATTTCTGAATAAAGCCATGTTACACCGTTTATCTATTAAGAAATTTACTGATATGAAAGACCTCTGGTATAAAAACGCAATTGTCTACTCCCTCGATGTTGAAACCTTCATGGACTCGGACGGGAATGGTGTCGGCGACTTTCAGGGACTTATCAACCGCCTAGACTATTTATCCGGGCTAGGAATTACTTGTTTGTGGTTGCTGCCGTTTTATCCTTCCCCTAACCGCGACAATGGTTACGACGTGATGGATTACTACAACATTGATCCGAGACTCGGAACCCTGGGAGATTTTGTCGAGTTCATGCACCAAGCAAGGGAACGAGGAATTCGCGTGCTGATCGATCTAGTAGTAAATCATACGTCCCATCAGCATCCTTGGTTTGTGGCATCCAAAAGCGATAAAAACTCCAAGTATCGCAATTACTACGTGTGGTCAGAAAATCCACCCAAAACTGATCCAGAATTGCTGGTGTTTCCCGATGCTGAGGAGAGTATTTGGGAGTACGACGAACAAGCAAACGCTTACTATTTGCATCACTTCTATAAAGAACAGCCAGATTTGAATATTGCCAATCCGGCGGTACGAGAAGAAATCTGCAAAATTATGGGTTTCTGGCTAGAACTAGGCGTGTCTGGATTTCGCATTGATGCTGTTCCCTTTTTAATTAAAGGAATTGGCATCGAAGGTGCAGACCCCGAAAAGCTGCGAGGTTTCTTGGAAGAAATGAGAGAGTTTGTGTCATCGCGTCGGGGTGATGCAGTGTTGCTGGCAGAAGCAAATGTCGATCGCGAGCAAATTTCTATCTACTTTGATAAGGGCGACAGAATGCACATCCTGTTCAACTTTTTGCTGAACCAGCATCTGTTTTTGGCCTTGGCGCGTCAAGAATCCACAGCATTGCGCGAGGGACTAAAAACCTTACCGGATATTCCTGATATTTGTCAGTGGCTTAATTTTGTGCGCCATCATGATGAACTGACGCTAGATCGCATTACTTCATCGGAACGAGATGAAATTTTTGCAGCGTTTGCCCCTGAGAAAACTATGCAAATTTTCGGGCGCGGCATTCGTCGTCGCTTACCACCGATGATGGGAGGATCTCGCCGCCGGATTGAACTGGTCTACAGCTTGCTTTTCACTCTGCCTGGTACACCCATGCTGCGGTATGGGGAAGAAATTGGCATGGGGGATGACCTTTCGCTGGAAGGTCGAGACAGCGTCCGCACGGTGATGCAATGGTCAGATGCAGCGAATGGTGGCTTCTCGACGGCTGCAACTGATGCCCTTGCCAGACCTGCGATCGCCCACGGAGAATATGGTTACAAACAAGTCAATGTCGTCGCAGCGCAGCGCGATCCTGGCTCATTAATTAACTGGATGGAACGTGCAATCAGCATCCGCAAGCAATGTCCTGAGTTGGGTAGGGGCAAGTGGCACATTCTCGAAACCGACTCTCCCTCGGTGTTAGCCCACTGCTGCGACTGGCAAGGCAGGACGGTGATTGCTCTCCACAATCTAGCCGACAAACCTTGTAGCGCTACGCTCAAATCTAACGAATACAGCAATCTGTGCGATTTATTTGGCGATCGGCTCTATGAATCTCTCGGTGCCGACTCGCCCTCTATTCCCTTGGAAGCCTACGGCTATCGCTGGTTTCGAGTCAATCGAATCTAGGCGTAAAAAAGTTAATCTTGAGGGAAGAACTAGCGACGTGGACTGTTAGGAATGTACTTAGCAGTATTCTTGTCTGGAAGCGGTTCTATCTGACCTTGATTGACCAAGGCTTGATGAATTAGGGCAGTAGCACTACCCCGACTCAGCAACTCGTTCGGATTAAGAACTGTGGGATCTGGATAGTTGACCACTATCTTTGCCTTTGTCGCTGCTGCCACTGGCTCAACCGCATATTTAGGAAGTTTCTCGGCATCTTTATAATACGAATTGAGAAAATCTAATGCCGAATTTTTAGCAGGCGCAGTTGCAGCTTTTGTCGTTGTTGGTGGAACAGACTTAGCCGATTTAAGTGCGGGCGCAGACGCAGGCTGCTGTCTTGCCACTACAGGTAATAACGGCTGCATCAAAACAGTCGCTGCAAGGGGAAATGCCAAACGGTTCCTAGCAATTCGACGTTTATTTACTGGAGTTGGGCTTGATGGACTTGCAGCAGCTTGATCAGTTTTGACAACAGGGGGGTTGAAATCCATATTTAAACCCCTCATTAACACAACTAATGCTTGTGCCTTAGTCAAGGGCTGCTTCGGACGAAACTCATTTCCGGGAAAATCATTCATAAATCCCGTTTCATAAGCTTCTTGAATCGGAGTTTCTGCCCAGTAGTTTTTAGGCACATCCTTAAAGTAACTTCCACTCGGTATCTTTCTAACGCTTGCTCGATTAAAAGCTTGGCGGATCATCGCCGAAAATTCATCCCGATCAACAGCCTGTTTGGGTCTAAAAGTTCCGTCTAGATATCCGGTAACAATCTCTTTTTCAGCTAAGGAATCAATAAACGGACGCGCCCAGTAATTCGGCGGTACATCAGGAAATTTCGATTTAGCTTGTTGAGCAGCAACTTGCTGGGAACTTAGCACAAAGCCAGTGCCACTGACACTAACAGCTAAAGCTAAAAAGGCTACGCTGATTGACGGTAAATGCCTGCGAGTAGACATGATGAATTTCCTCCTAATTTTTGCATTTTTAACGATACTCTTTGGCTGAGTTAAAGCGGACTTCTTTTTTTTTCCTCCGAATCCCATTCGGTTTTTTTTACATCTAACTCTTCGCGACGTACTGTGTCTCTTGCCTCAACCTTATCTTGCTCAACTTCTTTTCTGATTTGCACTTCCTCGCGCACGAACGCTTGCTTTTGGATATTCACACTTTCTTCGTAGATTTCAAAATGTGCCATTTCTTCTTGCTTGAAGGCGGTATCTGGGGTTACTCGACTCCCTGCAGATTCTGGAGTTGTGTGCTCAATCACAATTCGCTCTTTTTCTACAGGAACTTCCAGTTTTACCCTTTCGGTTTCAACTTGTTTGCTAATTATTACCTCGCCTGTTTTGCGACGGGTTTTATCTGCAACTAATCGTTCTTCGTACAGTTTGAGTTTTTGATGGTCCTGTTCGTTCATCTGATACAATTGGGGCTCTCGCTCGTAAGTATAGGTATCCCGATCATAAGCAGGATTAGTAGCTTGAGGCGAGACCGAATGTGTTGTAGAAACTCGAACAGGTGCTTCTAAAGGTAATGATGCTTCTACTGGTACAGACGCTTCTACTGTTGAAGTTCGATAAATACCCCGCACTTGTTCTTCATAATCGTAATCAACTGCCATCCCATGCTCATACCTGGGTAGTTTTTCCACTTGGTCTTTACTCCGCAAACCTGTAGCGTAAACACGCCGCCCATTAAAATCAATGCGACAAAGAGCGATGGGAAGTAAAACTTTTTTGTCAAAAATCCAAGAACCAGTCTCTACCACAAAATAGCGGCAACGTCCTGTCTCATCTACCAGCACAGTATCGATCGTGCCAATTTTATCATCGGTACTTCCGCCATACACATCCAGTCCTTTGATATCGTCGTCCTCAAAAGCGGCTTGGCGGTAGTTGGGATTAAAATCCTCAATTTTGTAAAGTAACATAGTTGTTTCCTGTACTATCTACATCAACTTGTGTACCTACTTTAGATAGATATCAGCTCTAATACTTCCTTCTTATGAATGATTCAGCAAATTGAAAATCATCAAGATAGCGATATTTTTTTGTATTTTTCTATCTTTAGGTAGATGAATTTAGATTTCCTGTACTCAAGGGGGTAAATTTATCTAATCATTCGTAGGTTGGGTGGAGCCAACCTACAAGGTTTCTGCCAGCAACTCTCACAAGGATTTATTAGGTTTTACGATCACATTAACTAGGGGATATCCTACAAAATTAAGGGCATCTCTAAAGGATCTGCTGGTTTTTTTTAAAGGAAGTTTCGATTTTATAAGCAAAGTTACTACTTTTGATATTTAAAATTTTTAACTTAAAAATATTATGCCCATCGGTAGATATTCTGGTAATGATGATTAAGTAAAATTAAATTACCTTCAAGAAAAAAAATGACGTAACACAGGGGTTAATCTTTTATGACTTATCCAGATCGATCGGGCAATCCACTCACTGAGCCTACAATCATCAATCCGCTGGTGGATTACCACGATCAAGTGAGGTGGGGGCCAATTTTGGCAGGAATTGCGATCGCTCTGGGTACTCAACTACTTTTAAGCGCTTTGGGAATGGCGATCGGATTAACCGCAGGTGCAACAGGGGCGGATGCAGGTTCCGTTGGTATTGGGGTCGTAATTTGGTCGATTATCAGTTTGCTGATTTCCCTTTTTTTGGGCGGTTGGGTGATGGCTCAAAGCTGCGGCCCGATGACCAAGAAAACAGCATTTTTGAATGCAGCAATTCTTTGGGGAGCTACACTAGCACTTAGTGCTTGGTTATTAGGAAGCGGGATATCGGGTGCTGTTGGCGCTGCGGCTGCTAATGCTGGAGAAATTGCCAATCAAGTACAACAACAGGGCGGCGTTAATATACCCAATCAAGCGCCGAATGTAGACCCAAATCAAGTTCGCGATCTAGCTGGTAATACAGCTAAAGCTACTTGGTCATTTCTACTTGGCTCTTTGCTGAGTTTGGCAGCGGCAATGATGGGTGGTGCTGTTGGCGTTCGCAAACCTCGCGTTTATGCTTGATTAGCGATGATAAAACCAGAAAATTCAACAAGCACACCAGCGAGTCGAAAGATTTTATACCATTGTGATGATGATTCATCCTTTCTTGGAGAAGATGAACAAGCTAAAAACCTTTTCTAAGGTTTTGGCATAGAGATTTAAAAGGAGATAAAGCGATGCAAGAGCAGAGGATATGGCAAAAATATACAACGTTAACAAGTTCGATCTTGTTAACGGCAACGGTTTTAGTTGCTCCCTCGTTCGCCGCTGATACAAATCAAACACAGATTCAAGGTGAATCTTTACTAGCGCAAGTACCGGATAGCTGTCGCCAGGTTATTGCGAGGAATGGTCTTAATGTTCGGCGACAACCGACGGCTAACAGCGAAGCGGTTGGCATTATCGGTTCCTCACGAAATGTGACGATTCAAAATCTTGGTGAGAATGGCTGGGTACCAATTACAGCCCCCATACAAGGCTACGTATATGGTGGTTTTCTCGGAGCGTGTGAAGCCGCAACCGCCCCGCCTCCTACTAACTGCCGCCAAGTGGCAGCCGTCAGAGGAATTAACGTACATCAAGCACCTTCCACTGATGGGGAAAGCCTTGGAGTCGTCGCGAATGGACGAAGAGTGACGATTGAAAGTTTAGGAACGGATGGTTGGGTGCCGATTACAGTGCCTCTGAGAGGCTATGTCCAAGCTGAAAACCTGGCGTATTGTAGTTAATTGAAAAAACAGTGATGGATGACCAATCAAACCCAAAAAAAGAAACTAATTCACAGCAAAAATCTGGTTTGTTAAATTTCCTTGCCGAGACAACAGAATCTGCACTGAATGCCGGCAAAGCGGTTGTTGAAACAGCAGTTGATTTGGGTGAAGCTGTTGCTAAACAAACTTATCGATTGATTGGACAAGCGACCCAAGGAACCGGAGATGCGGTGACTTATGTTGGCAATCTTCCCTTTGTTAAACAAGTAGCAGGGGTACTCAGGCTTGATTGGTTAGTTGGAGTCAGCGATCGCATCGACTTAGCCAAAGCCGAAGCTCAAGTCAAGGAACTCCAACAAAAGTATCCCAATGAAGATCCCAGCGAAATTGCCCATCGCATTATGGTGGAAAAAGCGATCCACGCCGGTGGTGTCGGATTTGCTAGCAGCATTTTACCCGGTGTCGCGGCTGCACTGCTGGCGATCGATTTAGCCGCGACTACTGCGATTCAAACCGAAATGGTTTATGAAATTGCCGCCGCCTATGGGATGGATTTGCAACAGCCAGCCCGAAAAGGTGAGGTTTTGGCAATTTTTGGGTTAGCGCTAGGCGGTAGCAACGCAATGAGAGCTGGTTTGGGCTTTTTACGCAACGTACCGCTGGCTGGCGCGATGATTGGTGCGAGTACGAATGCTACGATGCTGTACGCGCTGGGATATGCAGCGCGCCAGTTTTACGAAGCCAAACTGAGGGAAGAGACTGAAGAACCTGGAACCGAAACGCTGCAAGCGATCCAGCAACAAAGCGAGAAATATCTCGATGTTGCGATCGCCCAGCAAGCAGGGATGGATCAAATTATGGTTCACATGATTTTGGCAAGTTATCCCAACAAAAACTGGGAAGATATTCTGCCAGAATTGAAGGCATTGCAATTAAATGCCGATTCTCTCCAAAGGATTGCTGCTAACATCAAGTCCCCCAAACCATTGGGTGCATTGTTAGAGCAACTTAACCCGGACTTTGCAGTACCGCTATTAGCTCAATGCCGTCGCATTGCCGAAAGTAAGGGAGAGGTTTCCGAAGCAGAACAGAGGGTGCTGGATGCTATTCACCAAACAGTGGACAAGACTAGACAGCTAGTTCATACACTGGACAAATAGCCAGCCTAAGTATCTTGAATACTACGTTTTGAGGGTGATGACACCTACGGGTGCTTTCCAGCTTGTAGCTCTGTCGTTAGAGATTAAACAGATGTATTTGGTTAAGTCAGTGTCTCTAACACAACAAGCCATCAAAACATTGGCGAGGAAAACATAACCTGAGTAATCAGAGGACAAAATGTCTAACTTTGTATTCGTTTTAGACACCAACAAACAACCACTTGAGCCAGTAGAACCAGGACAAGCAAGACGATTGTTAAAACTAGCCCAAGCTGCTGTTTATCTCCGTTACCCGTTCACAATTATTCTGAAATATGCGGTTGATAGCCCAAAAACCCAACCCACTCAATTAAAAATTGACCCAGGTTCTAAAACTACTGGGTTGGCTTTAGTACAGGGCGATAAAGTTATCTGGGGTGCTGAGTTGACCCATCGCGGACAACAAATAAAAAATGACTTAGAGTCACGTCGCGCCCTTCGTCGCAATCGTCGCAACCGAAAGACTCGTTACCGCAAACCACGTTTTCTGAACCGCACAAGAGCGCCTGGATGGTTGCCACCAAGCTTAGAATCCAGGTTAAAAAACATCGTGACTTGGGTCAACCGCATCCGTCGATATGTCCCAATTACAGGCATATCCCAAGAGTTAGTTAAGTTTGACTTCCTTGCAATGCAGAACCCTGAAATATCCGGCAAGGAGTATCAGCAAGGTGAACTTGCGGGCTATGAAGTCAGAGAATACTTGCTTGAGAAGTGGGGGAGAAAATGTGCCTATTGCGGTGTTGAAAACTTACCTTTTGAGGTAGAACATATCCACCCAAGATCAAAAGGGGGGAGCGATCGCGTTTCCAATCTTACCCTAGCCTGCCGTGGCTGCAACCAAGGCAAAGGCAATCAAGATATTCGGGATTTCTTGTCCAAAAAGCCTGACATCCTGTCCCGTATTTTGAAACAGGCCTCACAACCCTTGAAAGATGCAACTGCTGTGAATTCAACCCGCTGGGCATTGTTCCAACAACTTAAACAAACAGGATTGCCAATAGAAGTTTCAACAGGAGGTAGAACAAAGTACAACCGCACTCGTTTAGGACTACCTAAAACTCATTGGCTGGATGCAGCTTGTGTAGGAAACGTAGAAGTGCTGCAAGTTTTCACGAAGCAACCGTTGTTAATTGCAGCTAAAGGATGGGGCAGCCGTCAAATGTGTACAACCAATAAATACGGATTTCCTGTCAAGCACAGAACACGGTGCAAAACGTTTTTTGGGTTTGGGACAGGTGACATGGTAAGTGCAATTCTTCCCTTTGGGAAGTTTGCAGGCACTCACGTCGGCAGGCTGACGGTTAGAGAAAGCGGAGTTTTTGAAATGAGAACGCCACTCGGCAAGGTTAGCCCAGTGCGTCATAAATACTGTAAATCAATCCACCGCAACGATGGGTATATGTATGCGTTTTCCACTTTTGTCCAATGAATCAGCGATTAGAGGCGTAGCGATCGCACAAAAACTCAACGGTCAAGATATGGCTTCGATATCCACTTGAAAAAAATTGTTGGTGCGTTAGCTTTCTGCGTAACGAACCATCCCCAATATTTACTGTGGCTCTGTAAGTCCTAAATTAGCCTCACGTTACAGGAATCTACAGCCTTAAGATAGAGTTTGACGTGGCTCATTTTAATACAATCAATAACGACTGATGCAAGAGGAATTTGTATGACAGCAGAAATATCCGCAGTCTGGGACAAGATTGAGAGCATGATCAATGGCTTCATTATCCTGCTGCCTAATATGATACTAGCGTTAATTGTTTTTGGAATCTTTTTCTTTGTTGGCAGGTCAATTAAGAGAGCGGTCAGGCGGCTTACCCGCAACCACCGCCAATCCCGGAATTTGGGACTGGTGTTGGGAAGGTTAGCGCAGGGTATTACTGTTCTGATTGGTCTGTTTATTGCCTTGTCGATTGTAATTCCCACATTTAGAGCAGGCGATTTGGTGCAACTGCTGGGAATTAGCGGGGTAGCGATTGGTTTTGCCTTTCGCGATATCTTACAAAACTTCCTAGCTGGTATCTTAATTCTTTTGACGGAACCGTTCCAAATCGATGACCAGATTGTGTTTAAAAACTTTGAGGGAACCGTAGAAAGTATTGAAACTCGCGCTACAACAATCCGAACCTATGATGGTCGCCGGATTGTAATTCCCAATGCGGAATTGTTCATTAATTCTGTTACTGTGAATACCGCCTTTGATAAACGCCGGATGGAATACGACGTTGGTATCGGCTACGGCGATGATATTCAGCGAGCCAAGCAGTTAATGATGGAAGCCCTGCACAGTGTGGAAGAGGTTTTGAAAGACCCTGCTCCTGACGTGTTGCTGATGGAACTTGCAGGAAGTAGCGTCAATATCCGCGCTCGATGGTGGATTGCTCCGCCGCGAAGAATGGACGATCTGCGATCGCGGGACAAGGTACTTTTTGCGATTAAGGAAAAGCTGACTGCCAATGGCATCGACTTGCCCTTTCCTACGCAGCAAATTTTGTTTCACGACCAAACCGAAGAGACAGATGGCGATCGCAAACGTCAACGCGAAGGATGGCCCGCTGGTAATGGCGAAGTTCCAAAACCCCGTAGCATCAGCGGTTCTCTGCGACAACTAATTGAACAGCGAGCGCAACAAGATGGCAACGGACAATCTTCACGCCACCCCAACTCATGAAAAATGTCAAGTTAAGCAAAATTTGGGACTCGCTGCACTCTAGCTACTGGTTTATCCCAACGTTGATGGCGCTGGGGTCGATGATTTTAGCGATCGCCATGCTGACACTTGACCGCACGGGTAATATACCAAACTGGAGGTGGATTTACACGGGTGGAACCGATGGTGCGCGATCGGTTCTTTCATCGGTTGCCGGTTCAATGATCAGCGTTGTTGCTACAGCTTTTTCCATTACTATTGTGGCGCTTCAGTTGGCGAGTTCAAATTTTGGTCCCCGATTGCTGCGTAATTTTATGCAGGATACGGGCAATCAAATCGTGCTTGGCACTTTCATTGGCACGTTTATTTACTGTTTACTGGTACTGCGAACCATTCATGCAGAAGGAGAAGGATACAGCCTCTTTGTACCCCAACTCTCGGTTACAGTTGGTACCGGATTGGCAATTGCCAGTATCGGCGTACTGATTTACTTTATCCATCACGCATCAACCATTATTCAAGCCTCCCATGTAATTACTCAGGTTAGTGGCGATTTAGACAAAGCTCTAGATCGTCTGTTTCCCGATAAAATCGGACAAGGTAAAGCGAACAACTCGCGACAAGTGGGAGAAATTCCTGCAAATTTTGACTCGGAAGCAAGTCCAATCAAAGCCACTGGCGAGGGTTATTTGCAAGCAATCGATGACAACGAATTAATGAAAATTGCCCGTCAGTACAATCTGCTTGTACGTCTTACAACTCGACCGGGAAAGTTTATCGTCAAGGGCAGCGATGTAGCGATGGTTTTCCCGGAAAAACAGGTGAATCAAAGCCTGAAACAACAGATTAACGATGCTTTTATTCTGGGCAAAGAACGGACTGAATATCAAGATGTAGAATTTCCAATCGATCAATTAGTTGAAATTGCCTTGCGTGCGATTTCTCCTGGTATCAACGATCCGTTTACTGCGATTCGGTGTATAGATCGACTCAGCGCCGGATTATCCCGCCTCGCTCAAAGGGATTTTCCCTCCCCCTATCGCTACGACGATGAAGATAATTTGCGCGTCATTGTTGAAGGAGTGACGTTTGAAGGCTTAGTCAATACTGCCTTTAACCAAATTCGCCAGTACAGTAAATCAGATGTGGCGGTAACAATTCGCTTATTGGAAGCTATAGCTTGCATCGCCACTTACACCCGCAATTCCAAACAACGAGAAGCTTTACGCCGTCACGCGGAGATGATTTTAAATAGTAGCCGCGAACAAATCTCTCCGGAGCAAGACCAGAAAGATGTCCAAGAAAAGTATTACCAAGTCATTAAAGCTTTAGGCGAGGATTAATTTGCTTGACCATAATTATGGTAATAACAGCAGCTTTACGACCTGCTCCTAATACTTTAGCTTTAACCGCGCTGATTGCCATTGGTTTAGCGCTGACACATTTATTTTGCGGCAAGTTGCGGTTTGATCCTATTCCTCGCAGTGGTTGGCTTTCAGCAGCAAGTGGGGTTTCGGTAGCTTATGTTTTTGTGCATATTTTACCGGAACTAAATCAGCACCAAGCGGTATTAGAGCAAGTAGAAGCAGGAGTTATTTCTTATCTAGAACACCACGTTTATTTAATAGCTTTGTTAGGATTGACTGTATTTTACGGCGTGGAGCGAATGGCAAATTTATCTCGTCAGCGTGGCGAAGAGGATGTGACCAGTCCAGGTGTTTTTTGGTTGCACATTGGCTCTTTTTCAATCTACAACGCTCTGATTGGCTATCTGCTGCTGCATCGGGAAGAACCGGGCATTACCAATCTGCTGTTGTTTTCTTGTGCAATGGCACTGCACTTTGCAGTGAACGACTCTGGTTTGCGGCAACACCACAAGCATATTTATGAGCGCATCGGACGCTGGATACTAGCAGCAGCTATTATTGTGGGGTGGGTGTTGGGTAGCGCTACTGAAATTGGAAAAACTGCGATCGCAGTTTTATTTGCTTTTTTAGCGGGAGGAATTGTTCTCAATGTCCTCAAAGAAGAATTGCCAGAAGAACGAGAAAGTCGGTTTTGGGCATTTGCCCTTGGTGCTGGAATTTACACGGCTCTTTTATTGGCTTTGTAGAGGAATCAAAGGCAGCCCAAACGTTCGAGGTTAAAACCATTTGAAGGAGCCAATCGTTCTTTCAGACGCAGTTTAAAATTACCGGGATAATTTTTCCGATCGCTGCTACCAACAGCGACGGTATTAACAGTCTTAACTTTAGTCGAATTTCTGAGCGATCGACGTTTATTATTCGCATCCCTTGCTGCCAGTTCATTCTTAATTTATCTAGATATCCAACACAGCACAAACGAAGTCAAAAGCCGGGTGGTTTATCACATGATTGCAGCAACGATTGGTTGGTTGACTGATCTAATTCTTGGGCCAGGATATCCGTCAGCGGAGACTGCGATTAGGAGCAAATATCGTTATTATTGATTGAATAATGCTAGTTAAAAAATTAGCCATCTCTTCCGTTAGAAGCCTGCGGCTATCCCTGGTTTCGAGTCAATCGCATCCTGGGGTAAAAAAGTTAATGTTGAGGGGAACACTAGCGACTATAACTATGAGGAATGTACTTAGCAGATGAGGTAAAAAACCCGGTTTCTGGCACCCATCCGTAAGTCGTATATATAATTAATTTTTAGGCGCGCATAAAAAAAATTCGTCTGAGGTAGAGCTGATGTTTCCAGTGTGGTTGCAGGCAGGATTTTGGGGTTTACTGGGGGGGTCGGCGCTGCTACTGGGAGCGGCGGTGGGTTACTTTGTGAGCATTCCCCAGCGCGCGATCGCGACAATTATGGCTTTTGGCGCTGGTGTGCTGATTTCAGCGCTATCCTTTGAACTGATGGATGAAGCTTACAAGCGCGGCGGTTTCGACTCGACGGCGATCGGCTTTTTGGGCGGCGCTGCTGTCTACACAGCCGCCAATTGGTTTTTGAGTCAACAGGGAGCAAAACACCGCAAGCGATCGGGCGCTTTGCACCCAGCTAAAACAGAGTCAGGCGATGGCGGATTAGCCATCGCCCTCGGCGCGCTGTTAGACGGGATACCGGAGTCGATCGTTGTTGGCGTCAGCATGATTTCTGGAGGCGCTGTCAGTTGGGTGACAGTAGCGGCAATTTTTCTCTCCAACATTCCCGAAGGGCTCTCCAGCGCCGCCGGTATGAAAAAAGCAGGGAGATCGATGGGTTACATTTTTGGAGTTTGGGGCGCGATCGCACTTATTTCCGGTATTGCAGCATTGTTAGGATATACGGTTTTCAGTGGCTTTTCTGCGGAAGTAATAGCCGCTACTACCGCCGTAGCAGCAGGGGGTATTTTAGCAATGATCTCAGATACTATGATTCCCGAAGCATTCGAGGAAACTCACGATTTTGCCGGACTAATTACTGTCTGCGGATTTTTAGCTGCTTTTGTACTCAGCAAGTTAGCAGAAAGATAATTGATAATTAGCGATCGCTCCTCACTAATGTAGAATTGCCAATTGCTGAGAGTTATAGTGTTTTTGATATAGACACAGATGAATTTGATATGTTGCCAAGCTGTATTGGGCAACAAAAAAGCTTATAATCAACATTAAAGGCCGCAGCCTGTCAAGAGGTGTTGGAAGATTTATGTGTGTCAACTTAGGGCATATCCTACATGAAAGGTACGAAATTCTCGCTTTGTTGGGAGAGGGAGGGTTTGCTAGAACCTACACGGCTGTACAAATAAACAAACCTAATAATCCTCTGTGCGTTGTTAAGGAAATTCCTTTTCCCCTATCGAACGATCCGCGCGTCTTGGAGAGGGCAAGGAAGCGATTTGAAAGAGAGGCTAGCGCTTTGCGCGGTCTCGGCAAAAACTCGCGCATTCCCGAATTATTCGATAGTTTTGAAGAAAACGATTATTTTTACTTAGTTCAAGAATATATTGAAGGACATCCGCTTAGTCAAGAACTCACTGCGGGCGATCGGTGGAATGAGCAACAAACTGTTGCTTTGTTGCGGGAAGTTCTGGAAACACTAAAATCAGTCCACCAAGAAAATATTATTCACCGCGATATTACACCTTCTAACTTAATTCGGCGCAAAACAGATCAAACAATTGTTTTAATTGATTTTGGGGCGGTCAAAGAAATCGGCACTTTTACCGCTAAATCTACTGGTGAAATATTCACATCGCAGGCGATCGGCACCAGGGGTTATATGCCTGCCGAACAATACAATCCGCAGTCTGTCCCGCAACCCTACAATGATATTTATGCAGTAGGAATTATCGCGATTCAATCCCTCACCGGGCGGCGTCCCACCAATCTGCCACAAGACCCCGAAAATTGTGAAATTATCTGGGATTATTTAACATCTGAACTGGTTAGCGATGGTCTAACAAATATTTTAACCAAAATGGTGCGCTTCCACTTCCAAGACCGCTACCAGTCTGTTGAGGAAGTTTTGCAAGACTTGAATTTGATCGTCCCAGGGCCCCCATTACCCAAAACTTCGCGGAAGTTGCGATCGCGCTTTCGCTGGCTGCTGTTCGGCGTTGCGGGAATTGCGGCTTTTGGGGCGATCGTACTTTTAATCCCCAGAATTTCCCCGCTAATCCCCAGAATTTTCCCGCAACCAACCTTGCTGACACCCTCCGCCGATGGTGTAAGTTCCGGCGAAAAACTCTTAGTGCAAACCTCCGCCCTGTGGTCAAAACAAAGGGGAATCAATGAGTTTGCCGACTCAAATTATCCCGAAGCTTTAAAATTGCTCAAACAGTCCTGGCGGGAAGACCGCAGAGATCCAGAAACTTTAATTTACATCAACAATGCTCTGCTGAAGGCAATAAATGCAGAATATTACACGATCGCAATTGTTGTTCCCATTCGCAGAAATCAGGACGGCAGCATCCTCAACGCAAATTTAGCAGAAGAACTGCTTCGTGGCATTGCTCAAGCTCAAACCGAAGTTAATTTAGGTCTTCTGGCTGCAAATGAGAACAATAAAAATTTTCCCGGTCAAGGCTTTCTCCAACCAAAAGCTATTAAAGGAAAAGGTCTCAAAGTCATCATTGCTGATGATGGCAATATCAAATCTTACGCGATTCAAAGGGCTAATTATCTGGTCGCTCAGCCCGATATTCTAGCAGTTATCGGCCACTACACCAGCGACATGACTGTAGAAACCGTAGATATTTACAATCGAAATCAACTAATCGCCATTTCTCCAGGAAGCACAACAGAAGAACTGACGAGAAAACCTCGAAAATTTTTCTTTCGGACGGCTCCGACAACTAGAATAGAAGCTGAAGCTTTAGTACATCAACTGCTCTTGGTCGGTGAGAAAAAAGCCGCAGTATTTTACAATCCCAACAGTCCGTTTAGCGCTTCTTTGTGGGAAGAATTCAAAGAGCAATTTGAAGCCAAAGGAGGCTCGACTTTTAGAATTAGGAATTATTACGATTTATCTAAAAATATTTTAGACGCCGAAGCAGCAATCAAAGAAGTTGAGAAAGCCGGAAAAACAGCCTTACTTGTCATTCCCGACGGTCAAGTCACTAATTCCCTGGAAAATGCGATCGCAATGATTAAAGCTAATGGCGATCGCAATTGGATTGTCGGGCCCTGGACTCTGTACGAACCGAGAACGTTAGAAGTAGCAAAAGAGCTAAAGTCTGTTGAAAAACTCGGCATATCTGTGTTTTGGCATCCGTTAATAAGTTTTGACAAAAAATTTCCGCAAAACGCTGAAAAATTGTGGGGAGGCCCGGTCAATACTCGATCGGCTTTAACCTACGATGCCGCCCGGACGCTGATTAAAGCCCTCGAAATGCAGCCAGAACCTAGCCGCCAAGGAATGCAAAAAACCTTAGCCGATCCCAACTTTAAAGCCGAAGGAGCCTCCGGTATAATTGAGTTTGACTCGAAGACTGGAAATCGGAAAAACCCTCCTAAACGAGTGGCGCATATTGTACCGTGTTCTAGAGAACAGTTTGGAGTTACATTTGTGCCGATCGAATTTTCCACAGCCGCAGCCGCAGGTTTAAAGTGCGATTGAAGTGATATAGCAATCCTTGCAGGAGTTGTAAACTTTTTAGCCCACCCCAACCCTCCCCTGATCAAGGGGAGGGAGTAAGAAATTCACAAATGATGCGAGGATTGCTATATCTTGTGGCATTTTCCACAAACCTTTTAAGCGTGGGCATCCTGCCCACTCCACAATAAAATTTACTCTTTGTGGAACAGGCCGGAAAGCCTGTTGCTGAGAATGATGCAATAGGTGCGAGTAAATTGATATCTGGCGGCATTCTCCCCAAACCTGTAGAGGCGAGTTTTAGCAACTATAAATTGCCTGAAATCAATAATCTCATAAACCGACCCCCACCCGACAATAAAATTCTGGATAAAGAATTGTGCAAGATGTGCGAGTGAATTGATATCTTGTGCCGAACGCAACAATCCGCCAGATATTTCAATCCCACAGCAGACTATTGCCACAGGTGCAACATATCAATTTATTAGATATATTAAACAAGGTTAGTTTTTTTTATAATAACGCTTATGGCTGTCAATCTCGCTGCCCCAACAAGTTCTAGTCTCAAACCAGAAGCCCAGAATATCTCAGCACTCAAACAAGTCTTTCAGACAATTGATGCCGATAGCTGTCCGGGTTCCTATAATTTTCATATGCACACAGTCTACTCCGACGGGCGATTGCAGCCAGAGAAATTGATGGAACAAGCCATAGCCGGAGGTCTCAAAGGCTTAGCTATCACCGACCACCACAGCACCCAAGGCTACGTTAAAGCTCAAATTTGGCTGGATAATTGGAAATTAAACCATCCTGACAAAGATAGCGAAGCACCTAGTCTCTGGACAGGCGCTGAAATTAATGCCGAATTGCTTAACAATGAGGTACACATTCTCGGTTACGCCTTTGATCCGCAACATCCCAGTCTCCAACCATACCTACGAGGTAAAAGTACAGAAGGCACTTATTGTTATTCAGCAGCTAGGGTAATTGAAGCTATTCATGAAGCAGGAGGTTTAGCAGTTCTCGCACATCCTTGCAGGTATCGATCGAGTGCAGATAAACTAATCCCAGAAGCAGCCCGTTTCGGCATTGACGGTGTAGAAATTTACTATGCTTACGGTAATCCCAATCCTTGGAAACCGAGTCCCAAACAAACTGCTTTAGTCAAAGAATTAGCAGAAACTTATGGTTTGCTGGGAACTTGTGGCACGGACTCTCACGGCCTGAGTCTTCTCGTCCGAATTTAGATAGTTGGGAAATAAGAAGTGCTTTATCCGGTCATTACCAGTCTAAGCGTTAGCGGATATACCTATGATGAAAGCAATCACAATGAGCCGAAAACAAACAGTTTATCAGGTCAATCGATTTTAGATTTTAGATTGACTCCACGGATAAATTCTGGTGGCAAGTTTCCTCGGATACAGGTTTTTTATTTCTGGGTCCTGAGTCTGCGCGTTGGAATGAATCTGGGGGCTTGTATCTGGATGGTTGATTGTCATATTAGGTGGGCTAAAATGACTATACAATTGTTTGGTGGTGAGGACTTCAGTCCTCATAAAAGTCTGTGGACTGAAGTTTTCACTACTTGCCTGATAACGGCTATTTTACGGGACGTGAGATGATTGCGATCGCCCGGATGAGCTTTCGGTACCCAAAAGTAAGCAATTGCTTTCTTCAGGTAATATTCTTGCAACTCCGAGAGACATTGCGCCCTAAAAACCAGTCGCCCTTCTACCGTTCGGGGAACAACTGACAAGCCCGGTTAGTTGGCTGATTGGCCCAATCCAAGCGAGAATTCCCAAATCGATCCATCCAACCTTCCAAATAAGCTCGATTAGCCTTTTTTTCCTCTGGGTCGGAGGTATTCATGGGATGAGGTGCTAAACCCAAAATAGTCGCCGTCGTCACGCAAAACATCGACTTCTGAAAACTCTGACAAATTTGCACCCGCACATCGTCTTCACCACGACAGCTAGTGCGATAAACTTCGTGCAAATACTCCGGCAAATAATGACGCATATCTTGCATCAATTGAGTTGGCGGAATCCCTGCACCTCCAATAGGTAAAGGGTCAGCAAACAAAGCCCCGTAGGCAAATTCTCTTTGTTCTTCCGGGATTTGATGAGCTTGAGCGTTGTAGGAAACTGTGCCAAAAAAAGCTGTTCCCCGAAAGAAAATTGATTCTACATAAGGCACTGCTACATCTGGTAAAAATGTCAAGTTAGCCGATGCCGGAATGATATCGTAGACTTGACCGTGAATCTTGACGCTGTAGGTAATTGGCAGGCTGGCCGCGGCGACTAAACCGGCTTTGACAAAATCAACTACATCAGAAATACACTTAGTTTCCCCTCGATCATAGGAATCAGATAAGTCCATAAACAAATCGCTCATTACCCGCCAAAACTGACCGAGACCGGTGTAGTAAGCCAGCATCCGCACTTGTTCCGGCAAAAAATTAGGAAAGGTTTTGTTTAGTCCCTGCATGAAAAAATTGCCTTTCAGCTTCGCCACGATCGCCTTTTCGACCAAACTGCTAAATTCGGGGGAATCCAAATAACTATCCAAACCGCCGCCGCCGTGCCAAAGCATTGTTTTCATGCAATACTCAGCATACTCAAAATTAATGCGATCGTGCCATAAATAGCGCATTAATTTAGGCAGAGTCACGTCTCCGTTGAAATATTTAAAAAACGGAAAAAGCACTAAAAACTGTTCTTCTGCAATATAATTGAGATTGCGAGAATAGGCATCTAAAACAATACCATAACTTTTCAGCACGCCGACAACTTCAACTACATTTTCCGTAGACTCAGGCAGTAAAGCTTTGCCTGATTCTAAGAGGTCAATGTATGCGGCTAAGGGATGGGAAGAGGGTTTTAATACGGTACTTTTCATTTTTATTTAACCTTAACTGAAGGAAGGCACGACACGGATTTGAACACGGATACACTGATGAATGGAATAGGTAGGGACACGGCAGTGCCGTGTCCCTACAGCCCTCTGCTGTATTTCATGGGATTGAAAACTGCCATAGGACTAAAGTCCGATGCTACGAACCTAGGTCATATTTTATTTCAAGTTTTGAGCAATAACTTTAACTTGGGGTGGCACATTAGCTACCATTCCGATCGCAGTTTTTTCGCTCAAAGCAACTAAAACTCCCGGCTGCACTCCCATGATTGCAATAATTATTGCTAAAATCAGCGAAGGGATGCGATCGCGCCAGCGGACTTGTGGCAAATTTACCACCACATCCGAAAGGCGACCGAAAAAGGCGCGGTTGACCATAATTAAAAAGTAAACTGAAGTTAAACCAGTGCCGATCATGCAGAGCAAAGTTTGCACCGGAAACACTGGCAAACTGCCCCGAAATATCAAAAATTCAGCAATAAATCCAGCCAAACCCGGAATCCCCGCACTTGCCATCACGCCGAGGATCATTAAACTGCCAATCATCGGCAAACCGCGATCGGGATTGAACAAACCTTTGAGAACATCGATGTTGCGAGTGCCAGATTTTTTGTACACAATGCCGACGGTTAAGAATAGTAGCGCCGAAATTAAGCCGTGGCTAACCATTTGTAAAACAGTTCCCAGCAGACTAATCGGAGTAGCTGCGGCGCTAGCTAACAAAATGTAGCCCATGTGAGCGATCGAACTATAAGCTACAATTTTTTTCATATCTTTTTGGGCGATCGCGCAACTCGCCCCGTAAAGCACGCTTACCACCGCCCAACTCGCCAAAGTCGGCGCCGCCACCGCCCACGCATCTGGAAACAAACCCAGACCAAAGCGCAGCATCCCATAAGTTCCCAGCTTCAAAAGCACCCCCGCCAGCAGCACCGAAACCGGCGTCGAAGCTTCTACGTGAGCATCCGGCAGCCAAGTATGAAAAGGCACTAAAGGCATCTTAATTCCAAAAGCCAGCAACACCCCTGCCAGCAAAACAATTTGCCTTACCAAAGGCAATGGCAATCCTCCTTGCAAATGCGATGCGCCCGCTGCACCAACAATATCGAAACTAGAAGCACCGCTAAGCCAACCAGTCCCCAAGAAAGCAGCCAGCAGCACAATTCCCGCAAATGCAGTATAGATTAAAAACTTAGTAGCAGCATAACCCCGGCGCTCGCCTCCCCAAATCGCAATTAACAGGTAAAGCGGAATCAATTCTACCTCAAAAAACAGGAAAAACAGCAGCAAATTTTGAGATAAAAAAGCCCCTGTTACGCCGCCGGTAATTAACAGGATCAAAGAATAATAAAGTCGAGGTCTGCGGATCGACTCATCCGTAGCGTAAATAGCTATTCCTGTCAGCAGAGTATTTAAAATTACCAAAGGCAGAGCCAAACCATCAACGCCGAGATTGTAATTCAATCCCAAAACATCTATCCAAGGAATGAATTCCGCAAACTGGAACTGACTGGTACTGGCATCAAACTGAACTGCCAAAATCACCGAAAGAATAAAAGTTATACCCGCAATGGCGATCGCGACATTCCGAACTATTTTAGAACTCACTGAACCGGGCCAGAGCCCAATCAGGGCAGCAGCCAACATTGGTATCCAGATTAAAGCACTGAGCATCAATTAAAACTTTCCTTTGTTACACAGTATTTAGAGCTATATTTAACATTAACGCAAAGCAACTACATATAAAAGCGATCGGCCCATTTTCTTGTTAACATAGATTCAAATGTCTCTGGAATCCTCCTATGACCTCAAGTCTTACAGAGCCAGAAGATTTGCAAATTAAATCCGGTTCTCCTTCCACCCGCCTCACCGTTGCCGACTTGGAACAACTGCAAAGTATACTCTCGGAAGCACATCTCGACTACCAATTAGAACTGGTAGACGGGAAGCTTCTCCTTATGAGCCCATCAGACATTGTATCGATCGAAATTGGGGCAGAGTTAGTCAGACTTTTACTAAACTGGGTCAAACCGCGCAAACTCGGACGAGTGTTTGAGTCCAGCGGCAGGTTTATTCTCCCCAATTCAAATGTTACAGCCCCCGATGTTTCTTTTGTGACAGCCGATCGCCTCAAACAAAGTAAAAGGTATTTTGCCGAACTTGTTCCCGACTTAGTGGTAGAAATCAAATCTCAGTCGGATCGCCTCAAACCCCTCCGAAAAAAAAATTATCATTCATCGAACTCGGAGCCAAAGTAGGAATATTAATCGACCCAGACAAGCGCACAATAACAATTTACACTCCGACAGCCGAGCCAGTGGTATTGAGAGACGGCGACATGATTTCAATTCCCGAACTTTTGCCCGGTTGGGAAGTTCCAGTGACCGAATTATGGCCGATCGATTTTGAATAAAACTAGATAAAAAAGCAGACAAACCCAGACTCAAATCATCTGCGTTCATCTGCGTTCATCCGCCTTCATCTGCGGTTAAAAATTAAATAACATCAGACAAAAAGCAGACAAACCTCGAAAAAATCATCTGCCAACCTCTGCGGTTTAAAACTGCCAAATAATCAACGCCAGCAACACAGCAACCCCCCCCGCAATAGTCAACACATAAAACTGCGACTGACCGGTACCGCTATACTTCAACCCTTCGCCGCTGAAAATTGTCGCCAAACCGAACAAATTCACCACCCCATCTACCACATACCTATCAGTCCAAGCGCTGATTTGAGAAATCAAAGCCACAGCCCAAACGACAGTCAAGCGGTAAACTCGATCAATATAAAAGTCGTAAGCAAACAAATCCTGCAACGCTGGCACCGGCAGCCGTACCGGTCGAGGTAAAGCCCCATACCAATAAATCGCCACCCCAACCGCAACGCCCATCAACCCCGATAACATTAACAGTGGAATATCCAGAGTCTTCAACAGCAAATTTAAAGTATCAAAATCCCCTGTTTGCGACCAAGGACCAGTCCAACTAATTAACAGTTGCCACTGCTGCAGCATCCAAGGCACCAACAGGCCGATCACTGTCAAAATTACCATTGGCAAAGCCATCGGCCAACCAACTTCTGGAGCTCTGCGAGTTTTCGGCTGCGGTTTTCCCGCAAAGACTAAACCGAATATGCGAGTTAAATTTAGTGCTGTCAAACCGTTAACTAAAAGCAGCACTATTACCAGCCACAAAGGCAAAGTCCAAAAACCGTTGAGCCAGCGCCGCATCGCCCAAAAGTTGCCCAGAGGCAACAAGGCTACCATCCCTGCAGCGCCTACTAAATAAGCCGTAGTCGTGGCAGGCATCTTCGACCACAACCCACCCATTTCTGTTAAATCTTGAGTGTTAGTTGTGGTAATAATTGACCCTACGCTCATGAATAATAGGCCTTTGGCGATCGAGTGCGCGAACAGCAACAGCAAAGCAATGTCAACTTGATTTAGCCCCACGGCGATAAACACCAAACCCAAAGAAGCGCTGGTAGAATGCGATAGTGCTCTTTTGATGTCGATTTGGGCGATCGCTACCAAGGAAGCCCCAACAGCCGTCACCGCACCCAAAACCACCAGTACCCCACCAGTCACGGGCGACAGCGCTAAAACAGGCTGAAGTTTAATCAAAACATAAGCCCCAGCGCCCACAACTACAGTATTCCGCATAATCGAAGCCGGGTTGGGTCCTTCCATCGCCTCGTCTAGCCATAGATGGAAGGGAAATTGAGCGCACTTGGCCGTAGGTGCGGAGATTAAAGCCAAACCTAAAAGAGTCGCCACTAGGGGAGACAAAGTTGCAGTTTCCGCCCATGTTTCCAAATCGGAAAAATTCAAACTTCCTGCTAAAGTTGAAAGCGTCACTACTCCCATCAGCAGTGGCACGTCTCCTACACGCTTGGTTAAAAACGCATCTCTAGCGGCTGTTACTACCAGGGGTTGAGCGTACCAAAACCCGACTAGCAAGTAAGTTGAAAGCGTCAGCACTTCCAACAAAGCGTAAGTTAGAAGCAGCGAGTCGCTAATGGCAATACCGCTAATTGCCGCTTCAAAAAAACCCATCAGCCCAAAAAATCGAGCTAGCGCCCAGTCTTTTTCCATGTAGCCTAGAGCGTAAATTTGTGCTAGCAAACTCAGAACACTAACTAACTCCATTGCTCCGACGCTGACGGTGGAGATTTCTATTGCAAAAGACAAATCTAAATCTGCTGCTTGTACCCAGTGCACTAGCAACTGTTGGGGCGGTTGATCCCAAGTCGCTGTAAAAATAACTGATCCGTGTATGAAAGCTAACACCGTCATCAGCAAATTGAAGTATGCTGCAGGTCTCGGGCCTGTTCTGCGAACGGTGCCCGTAGACCACGGCAAAGTTAAAATTGCGCCTATTAAGCCATATAAAGGTACCCACCAACAGGCTTGGAGGAGAAATTGAGTCATTTAATTTATCCCTTAAACTTCAAATTACTGGCTGCCTTTATACAAAAACAGTCGCGGGCGATCGCCTGATACCCTAAAACTTTGACTAAAGCCGATCGTATAGTTCTGGCAAAATAATTTGCACCCAAGATTCACTATACATTAAAGTATCAAAACTGATAATTCTCTCAACACAAAATTAGTTCGTGAGTAGAAGAGGCACTCAAAGAAAAAAATGCCTGCGGATGGGTCAAGACTGCCTTTTTTGCCGATTTCCCCGCGATCCCCCTTTTGGAATCCCCAAATTTCCCGGCAGTGATTAGCTCCGGCTTCACATACCGAACTCTACTTGATGAGTATTCTTACTTACTTTAATCCCCCCTCGCTCTCGGTATCTACCTCTCTCAATATTAAGATTATTAAATAAATATTAAATTAGTTTAAGTAACATAAAAAATTTTAATTTTTGTTATTAAACATTATGATGTTAGTTTATATTGTCAAGGTGGACAGCTTCCCCTATTCTTATAGGATAGGAAGCTTTACACTGCCTTACTAAAAAATGTGGGCCTCCCCGTCCAAATTTTTAGATTTCTCAAAGATTTGTAACGGTAATTTCGCTCATCCTCAAAGGAGATTCAAAAATGTCAATTGCCGTGGGAATGATTGAGACAAAAGGTTTTCCCGCTGTTGTGGAAGCTGCCGATGCTATGGTCAAAGCTGCCCGCGTTACCCTCGTGGGCTATGAAAAAATCGGCAGCGCCCGCGTCACCGTAATTGTGCGCGGCAACGTGTCGGAAGTCCAAGCCTCAGTTGCAGCAGGAGTGGAATCCGTCAAGCGTGTGAACGGCGGAGAAGTCGTCTCTACCCACATCATCGCTCGCCCCCACGAAAACCTAGAATACGTTCTGCCGATTCGATATACAGAAGCAGTAGAACAGTTCCGAGGCTACTAAGTTCTTAGCGCACAAAAGTTTTCTTAAAAGAAAATTTGTGCGATCGTCAAAAATTAACTGTTTAGTTCCCCAAATATTCAATCAGGAGTAAAACCAATGGCAATTGCAGTTGGCATGATCGAAACCTTAGGCTTCCCCGCAGTTGTAGAAGCCGCTGACGCGATGGTCAAAGCAGCCCGCGTCACCTTGGTAGGCTACGAAAAAATCGGTAGCGCTCGCGTTACGGTCATTGTAAGAGGAGATGTCTCGGAAGTGCAAGCTTCCGTCGCCGCCGGAGTAGAGTCAGTGAAGCGCGTTAACGGCGGACAAGTGATGTCCACCCACATTATCGCCCGCCCTCACGAAAACTTGGAGTACGTGTTGCCGATTCGCTACACCGAAGCTGTAGAACAGTTCCGTGAAGGCGTCAGCGGCATTCGCCCCCTCAACAGATCTTAAGACAGGCGATCGGCTGTTAGGGGCGTTTGGTAATTAAAAATTAAAAATCGCGATGTTTTTGATTGAGCATTTTTAATTTTTAATTGAGGTGGGCATGGGATATTGGTTATTAGTCATGAGTCATTAGTCATTAGTGATTAGTTACTAGACGAAGCTATAAAAGGCGGACAGAGCTAATTAAAAAAGACAAGCGATACTGTAAAAATGACGATTACCAATTACCTATTACCTATTACCTAAAATGCAAATGGCCAAAGTTCTCGGCACAGTTGTCAGTACCCAAAAAGAGCCGACACTGAGAGGATCGAAATTTCTACTTCTGCAATTCATCGATGAGGAAGGTTCGCCAGTTCCCGGCTATGAGGTAGCCGCTGACTGTGTGGGCGCAGGTATAGATGAATGGGTTTTAGTAACCCGAGGCAGCGCAGCCCGGATCGCGCCCGGAAGTGAAAACCGTCCGATCGATGCTCTAGTAGTAGGCATTATAGATACTGTCAATGTAGAAAACCGCCTCATTTACAGTAAAAAAGACGACCCGTACCGCTAGTTGACAGTTGGCAGTTGACACTTGGCAGTTGGCAGTTGGTAGTTGGCAGTGAACAGTGAACAGTGAACAGCTAACAGTGAACAGTTGACAGTGAAGAGTGAACAGCTAACAGTGAACAGTTGACAACTAACAACTAACAAAAAATTTTTCAGCTTAGGAGAACTTAATTTATGGCAGTCCGCAACGTTGCGGCTCCCCCGACGCCTTGGTCGAAAAACTTGGCTGAGCCCAAAATTCACGATACCGCCTTCGTACATTCCTTTTCTAACATTATTGGGGATGTGCATATCGGTTCTAATGTGATGATTGCCCCCGGGACATCTATCCGCGCCGATGAAGGCACTCCTTTTTATATCGGAGAAGGAAGCAACATTCAAGACGGAGTAGTGATTCACGGCTTAGAAAAAGGCCGAGTCACAGGAGACGACGACAAATCCTATTCTGTGTGGGTGGGGAAAAATACTTCCCTCACCCACATGAGTTTAATTCACGGCCCTGCCTACGTGGGCGACGACTGCTTTATCGGCTTTCGCTCTACGGTGTTCAATGCCAGAGTGGGCAACGGCTGCATTGTCATGATGCACGTACTAATTAAAGATGTGGAGATTCCCGAAGGTAAGTACGTACCTTCGGGAGCCATCATCACTAATCAGAAGCAAGCCGATCGCTTGCCTGACGTTCTAGATTCTGACGTTCAATTTGCGACCCATGTCATCGGCATCAATGACGCTCTGAGAACGGGTTATCGCTGCGCTGAGAACATCGCCTGTCTAGCACCAATTCGCAACGAGCAAACTAAAAACCCAAATATGACTCAAACCAAATATTCTACCCATGCCGGCACCCCATTGAGTTCAACTCTTGCCGATAGCATCCGCAATTTACTAGCTCAAGGATACAGCGTGGGAGCCGAACACGCCGACGCACGCCGCTTCCGTACCGGTTCTTGGCGTACTTGCGGCCCGATTTCCTCAACCCGTGACTCAGAAGTGATCGCGGCTTTATCAGCTTGCATGGCTGAACACCAAGGAGAATACGTCCGCTTGATCGGGATTGACACCAAAGCCAAGCGCCGCGTACTAGAAGAAATCGTCCAAAGACCTGGAGACAACGGCTCTAACGGTTCAAACGGTGCGAAAACTCACCAATCTAACGGTAAAGTTGCACAAGCTTCCTACCACAATAGCGGTTCCGTGTCAAACGGAAAATTGAGTGCCGAAACAGTGGCTCAGGTTCGCGGCTTGCTAGCTCAAGGCTACAAGGTGGGGACGGAACACGCCGACGCGCGCCGCTTCCGCACCAGTTCTTGGCAAAGCGGGGCTTCGCTGCAAGTCAGAAACGAATCTGAGGCGATCGCCGCTTTGGAATCTGTGATGAACCAGTACCCAGGCGAGTACGTGCGCTTGATCGGCATTGACCCGAAAGCTAAGCGGCGCGTGGTTGAAGAACTTATTCAGCGTCCCGACGGCCCAGTTGCTCAATCGGCTAAGCCGGCAGCAACATCGGGATACAAAGCAGCTTCGACTGGTTCGGCCAGCAACGGAAGTTTGACCGGCAAGACGATCGACCAAGTCCGCAACCTGCTTTCCCAAGGCTACAAAATTGGCACGGAACACGCCGACGCGCGCCGCTTCCGCACCGGTTCTTGGAGCAGTTGCGCCCCGATCGCATCCAACCGCGAATCCGAAGTGATTTCTGCCCTCGAAAGCTGCCTCAAAGAACATAGTGGCGAGTACGTCCGTTTGCTGGGTATCGACTCCAAGGCGAAGCGCCGGGTACTCGAAGAAATTATCCAACGACCTTAATTTGCCTGGTAATTAGCTTGTTTGTTTCTCCCGTTAAGCCCTCGCACAGGTGCCCACGGGAGAAATCCCAGCGGATAGAAGTTGGATTTGAGATAGTTAAAAAGCTCGATTGAGAAGGGTTGGTCAAAATCTAGAATCTTCTGCAACTTTCTAGAAAACGTTAAAGCATCAATCTTCTCAGTATTAGTAAATAATCGCTTCTTAGATTGACATGGTTAAATTTATTAGTCGAAAAAACCCATAATTTAAAGTCCTTTGATCTAAAAAAATCGCTCCTTTCATGGTGAAGTTGAATGTATTTATCGCCACTGCAATTAAGTAGCAACTCTCAGATTTTGATGAGTGGCGATGTAGTTGTAAATGAGGGTGCGGCGATCGCCCCTGGAGCAATCCTGCAAGCAGATCCCGGAAGCCGGATCTCGATCGCCGCCGGTGCCTGTATCGGTATGGGAGTTATCCTTCACGCCCGTGAAGGTACTCTGGAAATCGCAGCGGGCGTTATTCTTGGTGCAGGAGTGCTGGTGGTAGGTGCGGGAACGATCGGGGAAAATGCCTGTATTGGCGCCGCGACCACCCTAATCAATCCTTGTATTGACAAAATGCAAATTATGCCAGCAGGTTCTCTAATGGGAGATACCAGCCGCCAAGTCGCCCCAGAAGCAACCGCAACAGCGCCAACATCACCAGAAACCCCCGAAGCCACTACCCCACCAGATCGACCGATCGAGCCGATCGAGCCGCCACAACCCCCCGAAACACCGCCTCAAACTGCGCCGGAGACCGCCCCAGACCCGCCGGAATCCACTGCCGCAGAGCCGCCCCAACCAGGGGAAACGCCGACTATTCTGTACGGTCAAGCTCACATCAATCGGCTGTTGGGGACGCTGTTTCCACATCGGCAAGCTTTTAATCGACCGGAGGAAAACGGCCAAACTCTATCGGGCGGTTCCGGGTAGCCGTCTTTTACGCAAAAGGCAGCTATGCTGAAGGCAGAAAGATCAAATATAAATAGGTAATCTCATATTATTGGTAGCTCAGCAATTTGTAAGGCTTTGCCGCAGCAATCTGTGTCTTGTAGCTCGTGCAGTCTGTCTTCTCATCTGAGAAACTATAAACTATCAACAAATTTTTATTTTGGGAAGTTTCTAAGGGTAATAGAAGATGGACGGACAAACGGATCGTAACAGTCACGAAGAGCGATCGCAGCGCCAGGAATACTTCAAAGACACTGCTTTGGGTTTGGTATCCACCAAGAGTTTTCCGGCAATTGTGGGGACTGCTGACATGATGCTGAAGTCGGCAGGAGTGATTTTAGTAGGATACGAAAAAATTGGTTCCGGCCACTGTACCGCGATCGTCCGGGGCAGAATTTCCGATGTGCGTTTGGCTGTGGAAGCTGGAGCTCAAACTGCCGAACAGTTCGGGCAGTTTGTTTCTAAGTTGGTGATTCCTAGACCTTTGGCTAATTTGGAAGTGGTTTTGCCGATCGGCTTTCGCCTGACTGAACTTTCGGAAAAAGGCAGTTATTCTCGGCTTAGCAATCAGGCGATCGGTTTGCTCGAAACCCGGGGATTTCCGGCAATGGTCGGTGCTTGTGATGCTATGCTCAAATCCGCAGACGTACACTTGGCAGCCTACGAGAAAATAGGCGCCGGTTTGTGCACGGCAATTATTCGCGGTGCAGTAGCAGATGTAGCAGTAGCCGTAGAGGCCGGGATGTACGAAGCTGAGAGAATTGGCGAGTTGAACGCGGTGATGGTAATTCCGAGACCTTTGGAAGATTTGGAGCAAACTTTACCGCTGGCGAGTTGCTGGATCGAGCAGCGTAAACCTGTGATGATGCCCGTCTCGGTTAAGGAAAAGGAACAAGAATTGATCGAACTTCCAGATTTGGAGAAATTGACTGTTTATGTGGAAGAGGAAATCAATCGGTAATTGGTAATTAGGCAACAAAAGTTTGTAGAGACGTACTACCGCAAATACTGAGACGAAGTTTGTCAAAAAAATATAGAGTTTACTCGGTAGGACTGCTGGCAACAATTTATACTGAGTAACGGCCTCAAACTTAATTTGCCGATCGAGCCGATCGGAACCGCATCAAGAGACACAGAGCACCAAGTAAAACTAGACTTTTGAGATTAAGTCGATCGCCTAAACAATGGAACTGACGAAGTAAATCCAGCCTAGGTGCAGACTCTTTCCACAGGATTTAACTGCTGTTAAAATAAACCCAAAATCCTGTTTCCGGTAGATAGCCTACAATGAATTTGAGGGTAATCTAATAACGGGTGGCAAAAAAATAGAACTTTAACAGTTGTTCAACTCAAAACTGACTGCACAGGAATCGACCCCCAGAATCAAGCACTCTTGAAAGTTGACCTATGAACCTCAAACAATTTTACAAGCGCGGTTTGCACAGCGCCAAGAAAGGAAACTATGAAGCGGCACTTGAGGACTTCGATCAGATACTGCAACTCAATCCCGCCGATGCCAAAGCCTATAACAATCGCGGCTTGGTTTACTATTACATGAAAGACTACCAAAAAGCGATCGCAGACCTCAGCCAAGCCCTAGATATCAATCCTAATTTCTTCGAGGCTTACTTGAATCGAGGCAATGCTTGGCGTCATCTCGGAGAACACGAAAAAGCCATTGATGATCTAAACTGTGCTTTAGCAAATAAGCCTAACAACCACGCTATCTACAACAACCGGGGACTTGTACTTGCTAATTTAGGAAATTACGAAGAAGCAATAGAAGACTACAATCGAGCTCTATCTATCAATTCCAACAATTATAAAACCTATTACAACCGGGGGCGCGCTTACTACCTTTTGGGAGAAAAAGAGGCAGCAACAGAAAACTTTAATGAAACGCTGCGGTTGAATCCTAAATATATCAAAGCTTACATAAATCGAGGTCTCTGTTACCACCAATTAGGAGACAATACGCAGGCGATGGCCGATTACAACATTGCACTCGCCATCGATCCACAAAATGTTTATGCCTATTATAACAGAGGTTGCGTTCGCTATAAATTAAAACAAATGCAGCTTGCAATTGAAGACTTTGACAAAGCAGTAGAACTCGATCCGAACTATGTTAAAGCTTATCTCAACCGGGGTTTAGTACTGTATAAACTTGGAGATGTGACTGCAGCAAATAAGGATTTTTACCACGTAATGTGCATTAATGCGGAAGCTTATGTATACTACCAGGCCCAGCGGTGCACGCCTGATATTAATTCGTACTTTAAGGAAGCGCCGCAGGTAGAACTTAATAATGCTGTAGAATACTACAACACAACATTAAATACGATGTCAACTTCATTAAGTTCCGCAGCCTTAAACGCGGTCTGGAATCAAGAAGATTTGGAGAACAGAGACTCGATTATCTGTGAAGGTGAATTTATTAATGATTGATTTAGTCAGTAGTCAGTTGCCATTAATCATTAGACTTATTGCCTAAATCTTTGAGCTAGGAAACCGCAGATGCAAGGCACAGACATTTAAACCCACATTCCGCAACCCCCAACAGACAGCGTACATGGATTGAGTAGATCAAAATGAATCCTCCGAGACAATGGTAAGTAGAAATATTCAGTAATTTCTATCCCTAATGATCACCCAGTTCTCCATTCCTGAAAATTGAGGTTCGGAGGTGAGTTAAATCTGATTCCGTTAAAAATGCGCGAGATCACAAACCAAAGTTTATTGTTGAGTCGGGAAAAAGCCTCCTTCGCGCATTTCTTGAATGCTCTCTTTAACCGCCTGAATGATGCGATCTGTGTCTTCATGAGTGTGAGCGGTAGAGAGAAAGCAGCTACGACCTTCGCATATGAAAATACGCTTTTCGAGTAAGTGAAAAAGTAGCGGATCTATCTCAACGGATGCAGCAGCGCGAAATTGCGATCCGAAATTTACAAGCCAGACAGAGACTTCATTCTCTTTGAAATAAGTATTCAGGGTTTCAACTAGCTGCGAAGTTCGCTGATTCAACTGCTGCTGAAGGGCTGGGCCTTGATTTTTAAGATAGCGCAGTACAGAACGCGCAGCGGCCAGAGCAAGTGGGTGCTTGCAAAAAGTGCCGGCAAAAATTGTTGTTTTTACCTGGGGGTAGGAATCATCGCCGTAGTTCCACAAACCGCCGTCAATTTTATCCATATAAGCAGCTTTTCCAGCGATAACTCCAATGGGCATACCGCCCCCGACAATTTTGCCATAAGTTGCAATATCTGCCTCAATGCCAAACCACGCCTGCGCCCCGCCTTGATGAATTCGGAAACCAGTAACCATTTCATCAAAAATCAGCGCAATTTCTGATTCTTTTGTTAATTGCCTGAGTTGCTGGAGAAATTCTTTGGGTTGCAAATCGAGACGGCGGCTTTGCACCGGCTCCAGGAGAACCGCCGCTAATTCGTGCTGATGAGCTGTGATAATTTCCAGGGCATGAGGGCTTCCGTAATCCAAAACCAAAACATCTTCAATAAAATTAGTGGGAATTCCTGGCGCTTTTGGAATGGTGCATAAATCGCCATTTATCTTTTTTACAACGGCGAGAGTTCCGTCAAAATGACCGTGATAAGAACCCGAAAACAAAGCAATTTTATTGCGTTTAGTTGCCGCTCTAGCTAATCGTAAAGCTGCCATCACCGCTTCTGTGCCGGTATTAGAAAAAGCGACGCGCTCCATTCCCGTTAATTCGCAGATTAATTCCGCAACTTCTCCGGCAAGTTCTGCTTGTGGGCCAATTTGTACGCCGCGATCGAGTTGCTCTAATAGGGTTTCTTTAATAAAGGGCGGATTATGACCGAAAAGATTGATGCCAAATCCCATTGTGATATCGATGTATTCGTTGCCATCTACATCCCACATTTTAGAACCCAGCGATCGCTCGGCAACAATGGGATAAAACATCTCCTTGACGGGAAAGCGAAACCCATCAGAAGCTCGATTATCAGCGAGAACCGGACGGTATTTTTGCGCGAAATTCTTAGAGGTTTTTGTGCGATCGGTGTAGCGCTCTATCAGCGCTTTCATGTGTCTTTGCTGCAATTGTTCGTTCATTTTGAATTTTCCAGAAATTGAGTCAGGTAGGGGCGCAATGCTTTGCGCCCTTACAAGTTTTAATTGCGGCTACCTATCAAGCCACAATTTGCGAGATAAGAAAAATAAGTCCGAAACAAACTCGCATCGGCTTGTGGGCAGATAATGTCCGTTCCAGAAAGTCCCTTCAACGCATTCTGGCAATCGAATTGCAGCGTGGCAGATTTAGCCATTTCCGCTTCCGAAACTTTTTCGGAGAAAAGACCGACTAGCGGGTACAAAGCATGATCGGGAGAATTTCCAGCGCGATTGATTATTTCTGCTTGCCAAGTCTCAGAAGAAACTCGTTTGATTTGATAACCCATTGAGCCAATCCACCCAAGCAATTCACTCATTTGAAAGGACTGAGGGTTGACTAAATGAAAAGTCTTTCCGAGCAATTCTTTTTGCCTCGAAAGATGAACGATCGCTCCGCTCACATAGTCAACAGGCGCTACATTCATCAGCTTATCCCCATCGGGCGCACATCCAAGTTGCACGCAACCAGCGATTAACCTGTACAGTAAATCGCTGGGATTGCAGGCCCCTGTTTGGCTGTCCCCAGAAATGCGACCTGGCCTGTAAATGCTAACAGGAATTCCGCGATCGCGCGCGACCTCGACTAACTTTTCTGCCACCCACTTAGTCTGAGTGTAAGCGCCTTTTAGACCCTCTCCCGGAGTGAGTTCATCCTCCTCTCGCACCACCTTAATCCCAGATTCTCCCATTGCCGAGAAAACGGAAATCGTAGAAATTAAATGGACTGGTTTTAGCTTACTTTGACTCGCAAATCTCAGAACTTCCTGCGTCCCCAAAACGTTAGGGGGTTTGAGAACCGAGTAGGGATAAGTAAACTTGACAAACGCGCCATTGTGGTAAATGACATCAATTTTACTGGCTAAAACTCCGAACTGCTCCTCAGAAAGCCCCAAAAGTGGTTGAGACAAATCTCCAGCAATTGGGATAATGCGATCGCTGCTGCTTTCATCCCAAATTAAATAGGATTCGAGGCTGCTTTGAATCCGCTTTTTAGCTGATTCTGAATCGGCAGAACGGACTAGGCAATAAATTTCTGCTTGAGTTTGTTGCAAGAGGTCGCGGAGTAAAAAGGCTCCCAAAAAGCCCGTCGCCCCTGTTAAGAGAATGCAAGCTGGTTCAGTTTTTGGATCGCTCAATGGAGTTGCAGGGCGAATTACCGGGTCTAAAACAACTTCAGCGTTAATATCGAAACTTGCAGTGCGATCGCCCGCTGTGTTGCCCCCTTGTTGGATTTCGATTTTTTCAGCTAAACCAGCTACAGTAGGAGCTTCAAACAAAACGCGCAAAGGCAATTCCACCTGAAAAATTTCTCGCACTTTGGCTAACAACTGAGTAATCAGTAATGAGTGTCCCCCCAAGTCAAAGAAATTGTCGTGAATTCCTACCTTTTGAAGGTTGAGAAGCTGGCTCCAAATTTCGGCAAGAATCTCCTCACCGGGAGTGCGAGGGCCTACAAACGTATCTGTAAAATTGGCTGCTATGGACGGTGCAGGAAGCGCTTGACGGTCTATTTTGCCATTGGGAGTCAGTGGCAGCGCTTTCAGAACCACAAAAGCAGAAGGTATCATGTATTCGGGCAGCTTTTCTTTGAGGAATGAACGCAGGCTTTCAATCAGTTGTGAGTCCTGAATGCTGGGTTTTGAGTGAGAAACAATATAGGCGACTAAACGCTGATTTCCCGGTTCATTTTCTTGAAGTAAAACGGCTGCCTCGCGTACAGAGGGATGATGAGACAAGCCCGCCTCAATTTCCCCTAATTCAATGCGGAAACCTCGCAGCTTTACTTGGCGATCGACGCGATCGATAAATTCTATATTTCCGTCTGGCAAATAGCGAGCTAAGTCGCCAGTTTTGTAAAGTCGAGTTTCCGGTTCCTGAGTGAATGAATTGCAAATAAATTTTTCTGCTGTGAGTTCTGGTTGGTTTAGATAGCAGCGAGCCAATCCCGCCCCAGCAATATATAATTCACCGGCTACCCCTACAGGAACTGGCTGCAAGTGCGAATCGAGCAAATAAATCTGCGTGTTCGGTAGCGGGCGACCTAAAGGAACTGTCTCGGAAATGCGATCGCCCTGCATTCGTACCTGATAAGTCAGCACCCCTACAGTTGTTTCTGTCGGCCCGTAATGGTTGAAGATCGAGCAGTCTGGATTGTATTTCTGAATTGTTTCAATTAAATTCCACATCAAAGGCTCACCGCCGAGAATTAATCGCTTTTTAGGTAAAATTTGCGAGGCGTTAGAAGCGCTCAACAAAGCTTTTAAGTGAGAGGGAACAATTTTAAGACAATCGATAGAATGTTGCTGAAAATAAGCCGCAATTGCTTGAGGATCTGTTGCGCGTTCTTGAGAGATGATGTGCAGGCATCCACCCGAACACAAAGCCGGAAAAATAACGGTCTTTCCCAAGTCGGCGGCGAAGGTAGAAACGGTGGCATAATTTGCACCTGATGGCAGGTTTAATTTTTCCTGAATTCCGTGCAGGTAATTGAGCAGTTGTCGGTGTTCAATGGCGACTCCTTTGGGGGTGCCGGTGGAACCGGAGGTATAGATAATGTAAGCTAAATTTTCACCAGAAGCAGAGACGAAATTAGTAGGGGAAAAAGAGGGAATGTCTGTATCTAAGCAGACGATATATGCCTGAGTTTCAGGCAAACTTTTGATGAGATGCTGTTGGGTTAACAGCACTGGAGTCTGAGCGTTTTGCAGCATCAATGCTAGACGCTCTTTGGGCATGGCTGGGTCGAGCGGTAGGTACGCGCCACCTGCTTTGAGGATACCTAGAATTCCAGCGATCGCCTCTAAAGAGCGATCGACGCAAAGGCCGACAATCACCTCTGGCTTGACACCTAATTGCTGCAAGTAATGGGCGATTTGGTTAGCCCGGGCGTTGAGTTCGCTGTAGGTAATTTGCTCATTTTCACAAACAGCAGCTATACGGTTGGGCGATCGCTCTGCTTGTTCTTCAAAGAGCTGGTGAACGCACTTATCGAGCTGGTAATCTGCTTTTGTGCTGTTGAATTCTACTAATAATTGATTTCGGGCGCGATCGCTCAGCATTTCGAGCTTGCCGATTGCGGTTTGTGGGTTGCTGGCTACACTTTGCACCAAGGCGTAAAATTGCTCTGCCAAGCACTGGATACTGTTGTCTGCCAGGAAGATAGGATCGTAGTGAAACTCAGCCGCGAGCGAGTCATTTTGGCGGTGGCAAGAGAGTTTAACTTTGAAGCGATCGCAGCACGCATACTGCTTGTAAATCGAAAAAAATACGCCACTAGCCGAATGCTTTTCGAGTTGTTCCTCAAACTCGAAACCAAATGGAAAGCCGGAAGAGTTGCCTAGATATTCGTGGGAGAAATATTCTTGATACTTGTATGCTTCGCGTTCTTCCTGCTGAATTTGCTGCAATGTTTCCGCGAAGGAAAAGTTTTCTGTTAGTTGGCCCCGCAGCGGTAAAAATTTGGCAAACAGCCCAAGCCCTGGCTCTAGTTCTTCGTATTTTCGACCGTCGAATGCCACGCCAACAGCGATCTCTGATTGGCCAATCAGCCGCCAGAGCAAAATTTTCCAGCAAGCGAGCAAGAATGTAGAAAGTGAGGTGTTGTACTGGCGGGCGATCGCTTCCACTTGAACCAGCAAAGCTAACTCTAATTTGACATCAAAAGCTTGGGGAGTAAATTGAGCTGGCGCGTTAATTAATCTATTTTCAAACGGCAACCTTAAACTCGCTAGCGCTGAATAATTATGCCCAGTCCAGTATTCTTTGCCCTCTGCAGCTTCCTCATCTTCGAGTAATTCATTTTGCCATTCGGAAAATTGAATGTATTGCACAACTTCATCGGTAATTTCTTCGCCGTGAAGGCAGGCGGCATAGCACTGGCTGATTTCTTGAACCAAATTTTTTACTGTGCGACTATCGCCGCACAGTGCCGGCAAACTGACCAGCAAAATATGCCTCTCAGATGCAATTTTAATTAAAGACAAGCGCCAAGCAGGATTGCGCTCGAAGTTGAAGAAAGCGCTCTTTTCTTGCTGAAATATCTCTTCAAGTTGGGCTTCTTGCTCCTGGGGAGTCACTTCACTTAAGTTAACCCAATTCCACGAGACAGAGCTATGTTCGGAAATAACTTGTATAGGAATTTTTAGCCCGGCCTTTCCCTGAAAGCTTGTGCGGATAATTTCGTGGCGATCACTAACTTTTTCTAAAGCTTTCTTTAGGTTATCATTTTGAAGAATTCCCTCGATCAAAATAGCAGATTGAACGCGATAAGCAGGGCTGTCTTGCTGCAAAACCCACAGATATTTTTGCTGGGGTGAAAGCCGAAATCCATTAATTGTTTGCATTGTTCCTCTTTATCAAAGCACTACTTTATTGTCGTTACCTTTGCCGGGAAGAGATGATATCAAATCCGTTAGCATCGGAATAGTAAATTCGAGTTCACTGTTGACGGTTGACTGTTCACGGCTTCAACAGTCAACCGTCAAAAGTCAACATCATTCGGGTGTAACCGGAAATGATATGAGAGGGAATTAAATTCCTGATTCAGGAATCATTTCGCCCATCGCTACAACAATTTTTCGCGAACCGATAAATGGATTGCGACTGTGAGCGGCAAGCATATTATCTAGCATTAAGATGTCTCCTGCTTGCCAGGGAAAACTAACAGCAGCTTGCGTGTACACTGCCTGAATTTGTGCCATTACCGAGTCTTCAATAGGAGTGCCGTCACCGTAATAAACATTGCGGGGGAGGTTCTCTTCTCCAAAAACAGAGAGCAAGGAAGCGCGGGTTGCCGCATCTAAGCAGGAAATGTGGTGCAAGGGAAGTTGATTGAAAAATACCATCTCTTTGGTTTTTGGGTGCTTGGCAATTGCGGGGCGAATTTTGCGGGTTCTCAAATTATTTCCTGCTTTCCACTCAAATTCCATCCCGGCTTGCCGGCAGTATTCCTCAACCACGGATTTGTCTTCTGTTTGGAAAAAATCTTTCCAGCTTACATCCAGTCCGTCTGTGTAGTTGCGGACGTACATAATTTGCTTTTGGGCAAATTTTTCTCTGAGTTTCGGATCTAGCAACTGGTAAATTTTACGGCAGTCAACTATCGGCGTTTCTCCGCCTTGTTGCGCTGGCTGAACACAGAAAAACCAGATTTTCATCGGCCAGCGGTGCAGGTGCGAACTCTCGCTGTGAAATAAGATAGCTTTATCTGCTGGGTAAGGAGTTGAACCGTAAACTTTTCCGCTAACTCCTTCGCGTGGCAAATCCCCGTACTCCCCAAATAATTCCGAACAAATTGAAAGTGCAAACTGCTCGAATGCGGCAACCACAGGGTCGGTGAACCCTCGAAAAAGAATCCCTCCATGCTGTAGCAATTTTGCCTCTATAAATTCGCGGTTATTTTTCGCCCAGTCTGCGAGCTCGACATCGGCTACTGCGGGTTTTGCGACTAAAGGAAAGAGTTCGTCGGGGTGCAGGTACTCGGTTTTTATCAATTCGCCTTGGGGCAAAGCGACTGGCTTCGGATTGACGCTTTTGAACTTACTAAAATTGCTTTTTTCACGCTTTAATTCTTGCATGGCTTGTTTCTGCTTCTGGGCTTCTGTGAGAATTTCTAAAGTGTTCAAACGACTGTCAGGCTGCGCCACTATGCTGCCGAGGAGGGTTTCAAAGCGATTTGACATTTCAGCGATCGTCTCCCGGTCAAATAGATCGGAATTATACTTCCAACTGCCGACAATTCCTGTCTCTGTTTCCGACACAAATAGCGCCAAATCAAATTTAGCCGTACCGCTATCAATTGCAACCGGGATTAAAGTTAAACCCGCCATTTCTAAATTCGGCATAGGCGCATTTTGCATGACGAATAAAACTTGAAATAGCGGTGTCTGACTCAGGCTGCGATCGGGACGCAGTTCTTCTACCAGTTTGTCGAAGGGTAAATCCTGGTGAGCGTAGGCTTTTAAGGTGACTTCGCGCACGCGATCGAGCAGTTGGCGAAATGTAGGATTGCCGCGCATATCGGTTCGCAAGACGAGGATATTGACAAAGAAACCAATTAAAGCTTCAGTCTCAACTTGTGTGCGGTTTGCCAGGTCAGTACCGACGACAATATCTTCTTGATTTGTGTAGCGATAAAGCAGCGTTTGAAGTGCTGCCAACAAGGTCATAAATAAGGTGACATTTTGTTGCCGACTGAGTGCGTTTAGCCCTTCTGAAAGTTGCCACTCAAGGTGGAATTCTTGAATCTCAGCTTGATTGCTAGAAACAACAGAACGCGGTTGTTTTGCTGGCAATGGCAGCGGGGGCAAAATTTGACCCAACTGCTGCTTCCAGTCAGCGAGTTTTGCTTCCAGAACTTCGCCTTGCAGCCAGTTTATTTGCCAAACAGCATAGTCTGCGTATTGTACAGAAAGTTCGGGTAGGGGAGAAGGTTTGCCACTGCAGAAAGCTTCATAAAGCGCCACCACTTCCCGCACGAGTACCCCCATCGACCAGCCATCAGCTACGATGTGGTGTACTGTCAGTAACAGCAGGTATTCTGTCTCGTCAAGATGTAACAATGTGACGCGCAGTAACGGCCATTTTGTTAGGTCAAAAGGCTGTCGCGCTTCTTCAGCGGCTAGTCGCATTGCCTCGGCTTCTCGTTCAGCTTGCGATAACTCTCTTAAGTTTACGATCGGCAATGTGAAATTAAAAGATGAAATAATAACCTGAGCGGGTCGTCCTTCCACGGAATTAAAAGTTGTCCGCAATGCTTCGTGTCGCTTGATAATCTCCTGAAAAGTTTGCTCTAAAACGGCTACATTGAGCGCCCCCTTCAAGCGCACGGCTGCTGGGATATTATAGCCAGGATTCCCCGGCTGCAATTGGTCGAGAAACCACAGTCGTTGTTGTGCAAAAGAAAGGGGCAATTCTCCCTGCCTTGACGCCCGCTTGATGGGGGGTGCTTTCAGTTTTTGCTCGGCGCGATATTGCAAGAGGCTTTCGGTGAAAGTTGCGACGGTAGGGGATTCAAAAAGAGAGCGCAAGGGTACTTCAACTTGAAAAGCTTCTCGCAAGCGAGAAATCGCCTGAGTAGCCAGCAATGAATGGCCTCCCAATTCAAAGAAGTTATCGTGAATTCCAACGCGCTCTAAACCGAGAACTTCCGCCCAAATTTCTGCTATTAATTGCTCGTCGGGAGTTCGAGGCTCGGTAAAATTGCTCTCGAATTCGGCTGTGTTTGTGTCAGGTGCTCTTAGCGATCGCCGATCGATTTTTCCGTTAGGCGTTAAAGGCATTGCTTCCAGCAGCACAAACGCTGACGGCATCATGTACTGCGGCAGTTTTTGTTTGAGAAAGACGCGCAAGTGATTAATAAATTCTGAATGCGTAGGATCAGTGTCCCCGTGTCCGCCCCGGAGTTCTGAGTTAGCAACGATATAAGCTACTAAACGCTTGTCGCCCGGATTGTCCTCTCGAACCAGTGCGATCGCTTCTCGCACGGCTGGGTATTGGCTGAGTACCGCTTCAATTTCGCCTAATTCGATGCGAAATCCGCGAACTTTCACCTGGTGGTCGCTGCGCCCCATAAATTCAATGTTTCCATCTGGGAGATAGCGAGCCAAGTCCCCGGTTTTATAGAGGCGTTCTGAAAGAATAAACGATGAAGGATGAAGGATGAATGAAGCATGAATTGGATCCTCTGCAAAGGGGTTAGGAATAAACTTCTCTGCGGTCAGTTCCGGTCGGTTTAGGTAGCCTCTAGATAAGCCGGCACCGCCGATGTGCAGTTCGCCAAATACGCCAACGGGAACCGGCATTAAATAGGGGTCTAATATGAAAATTTGAGTGTTAGCAATCGGGCGACCGATGGAAACTGATTCATCTTTGCGATCGACCTGATAGAGAGTAGACCAGATAGTGGTTTCTGTAGGGCCGTATAAATTCCACACAGAAGCGCAGCGCAAAAGCAACTGATTGGCGAGCTGTCGGGGTAAAGCTTCTCCTCCGCACAGTATTTTTAATTGATTGTTTCCCTGCCATCCTGCTGCTAAAAGCATTTTCCAACTGGCTGGAGTAGCTTGCATGACAGTCGCGCCAGAATTTGTTAATGTTTCTAAAAGCTTTTCCCCGTTAGATGCCACTTCTCGGCTGGCTACAACAACGCGAGAACCTGTTGTAATAGGCAGGAACAGTTCCAGCGCTGCAATGTCAAAAGATAAGGATGTTACTGCTAGCCAAACATCTCGGTCTGCGATCGCCAGTTGTTGGCGCATAGAACTCAAGAAGTTAACGACAGAGGCGTGGGAAATTTGCACTCCTTTGGGTTTACCTGTTGAGCCTGAAGTATAGATGACATAGGCTAAATTGGACGAATTTTGTAAACCCACGACTGGCTCGTCGCAGCTCGATATGCCTTCCCCATCTGCATCCAGAAACACGAGGGAGGCGCTATTTTTGGGCAGGGTTTTTAATAGCTTTTTCTGAGTGAGTAACACTGAAATTTTCGCGTCTTTCAGCATGAATGCAAGGCGCTCTGGTGGATACGCTGGATCGAGGGGAACATAAGCGCCACCGGCTTTGAGAATGCCGAGAAGCCCTACCATCATTTCTAGGGAACGCTCGACATAAATTCCCACCAAAACTTCTGGGTTGACACCAATTTTTTGCAAGTTACTTGCGAGATTATTTGCTTTTTCGTTCAGTTCCCGGTAAGTCAGATATTCATTTTCAAAGACGACAGCGATCGCATCCGGCGTCCGCTCTGTCTGCGCTTCAAATAATCCGTGTACGCACTGATTTTTCGGAAGTTCCGATTGAGTATTGTTCCACTCGAACAGCAGTTGCTGCTGTTCAGGTTTCGTCAATATTGGCAAATTTGAAATGCGCTGTTCGGGATTAGCAGCTATACTTTCTAGTAAGGTTAGAAAATGTCCGGCTATCCGTCGTGCAGTGCTAGCGTCAAACAAATCTTGGCTATACTCAAGCGTTCCATTAATACCCTCTAATCCTTCCTCCAGGTCAAGCGCTAAATCAAATCTCGCCGTTTTCCGTTCTATTTCCAAACTGCTCAACGTCACTCCTGGCAATTTAATCTGCGGCGTCCGAACATTTCGCAGAGAAAACAACACCTGAAATAGCGGATTATGACTTAAATCTCGTTCGGGTTGTAGGATTTCTACCAGTTTCTCGAAGGGCAAATCTTGGTGGTTATACGCGCCGAGAGCTACTTCTCGCACGCGCCCCAGTAACTCTTTAAAAGTTGGGTTGCTCCACAGATTAGTGCGGAAAACTAAGGTGTTAGCAAATAAGCCAATTACTTCCTCGATTTCGCGTCTATTGCGGTTAGCAATGGGGGAGCCGACTAAAATATCTTCTTGCCCGGTGTAGCGATAGAGCAACGTTTTAAACGCTGCCAGTAGGGTCATAAATAAAGTAGCTTTTTCCCGCTGGCTTAATAGGGTCATTTCCTCTGCTATTGCTTTGGGAATGGTGAATTTATGCACCGCACCTCGGAAGGTTTGTACTGCCGAGCGGGGGCGATCGGTTGGCAAATTTAGTACCGGGAGATTGCCTCCAAGCTGTTTTTTCCAGTAAGCAAGCTGCGTCTCTAAAACTTCTCCCTGCAACCACTGGCGCTGCCAACTTGCAAAGTCTGCGTACTGTACCGACAGTTCGGGAAGGGGAGAAGGTTTGCCAGTGCAAAAGGCTTGATAAAACGTGGCGAGTTCCTGGATGAATATTCCCATTGACCAGGCATCGAAAATGATGTGGTGCGTACTCAATAGCAGCACCCAGTTGGAATCGCTCAAGTGCAGCAATTTGGCACGCAATAAGGGTGCTTGTGATAGGTCGAAAGCAAGCTTTGCTTCTGCGGCGATTAACCGTTCTACTTCGCGAGATCGTTCAGTTTCAGGAAGCGATCGCAAATCTCTTTCTAAAATTTTCAATTCCAGATTGGAAGCGATCGCCTGAACGGGTTGCCCGTTTATTGTTTTAAAAGCCGTTCGCAAAACTTCATGACGCTTGACAAGTTCGTTGAGACTGCGATCGAGGGATCTCGCGTCGAGTGTTCCCGTCAAACGCACGCCGGCGACGATGTGATAGGTAAAGTTGCCTGGAGTTAGTTGCTCAAAAAACCACAACCGCTGTTGAGCAAACGACAGAGGAAAAGTGTTAGAGTCTCGACTTTGAGGCAGAATTTTTGCTAGCGAAACGTTTTCTTTTTTATGGTTGAGCCGCTGCAACAGCAACTCGCGCTTTTGGGGAGAAAGAGCCGCGATGCGTTCGATTAAATCACTCATTTGCTGACTCCTTGTTGGGCGAGAATTTCCTGAATTTCGGCTTCTGACAGTTGATCGAGGTCTGCTAACACCCTCGCTAGCATTTCACTGTCTGTTTGTTCGACTTGCTTTTGCGCGATCGCTACAGCAAAATCGGCGACAGTAGCCGACTCAAATAAACGGTGCAAAGGCAACTCGACCTGAAATGCTTGGCGCACTCTGGAAATTACTTGAGTTGCTAATAAGGAATGCCCTCCTAATTCAAAAAAGTTGTCGTAAATGCCGACTTTTTCAAGTTTGAGAACTTCAGCCCAGATAGCGGCTAAAACTTCCTCGATATTTGTGCGAGGCGCGACAAAGTTTCCTGTCAACTCCGGTCGCATTTCATCAGGTGCGGGCAGCGCTCGTCGGTCTACTTTTCCGTTAGAAGTTAAAGGCAAACTTTTGAGTATCACAAAAGCAGAAGGCACCATGTACTCCGGCAATTTTGACGTTAAGAAATTGCGAATTTCCTTGTGGGTAGGTGCTTGTTTCTGCTCGGTAATTAAATAAGCCACGAGGCGCTTTTGTGCCATCTCGTCTTCTGGCGCCACAACTACAGCCTGCGCGATATCTGGATGTTGCCCCAGCACCGCCTCAATTTCTCCCAATTCAATGCGGAAACCGCGAATTTTTACTTGGCCGTCAATTCGCCCGATAAATTCGATGTTTCCGTCTGGCAAATAGCGAGCCATGTCGCCGGTTTTGTACAGTCGCGTCTTTGCTTGCGTGTCAAATGGATTGGGAATAAATCTTTCTGCGATTAATTCAGGGCGGTTAAGATATCCGCGCGCCAAATTATCACCGCCGATGTACAGTTCACCAGCTACGCCTATCGGCACCGGCTGCAAGTAAGAATCCAAGATATAAATCTGAGTGTTGGCAATCGGAAGACCGAGTGGAACTGTGTCAAAATCGCACCCAATTGTATCAAATTCGACTTGATAAGTCAGGACACCTACAGTTGTTTCTGTTGGTCCGTAGTGATTGAATACTGAGCAACTTGGAGCAAGATTGCGAAGTGTTTTAATTAAGCTCCAGTTGGCAGATTCACCTCCTACAATAAGCCGTTTACCAGGCAAAATAGACTTGGGTTGAGAGGAATTTAAAAGGGCGGCTAGGTGAGAGGGAACTATTTTGAGGCAGTCGATGGGATTGCGGCAGAAATATTCACCCAGTGCCTCTGGATCGGTGGCGCGTTCTAGGGAGATAATATGCAGGCAACCGCCGAAACAAAGGGCGGGGAAAATCGCTGTGTTTCCTAAGTCTGCGGCGAAGGTGGAAACGGTAGCAAAACTGGCTTTGGCTGGTAGGTTTAATTTTTCCTGAATGCTGTGCAGGTAATTGAGCAGTTGCCGGTGTTCGATCGCGACTCCTTTGGGGATGCCAGTGGAACCGGAAGTATAGATGACGTAAGCTAAATTGTCAGAAGAGGCGCGATCGGTGTAAGAGGCAGAAACAGTGGGAATGTCTGTATCGATGCAAACAATATTTGCCTGAGTTTTCGGCAAGCTTTCTATGAGCCGCTGTTGTACGAGCAAAACCTTCACCTGAGCGTCTTCTAGCATTAGCGCTTTGCGCTCTATTGGGGTCGTTGGAGCGATGAATAAATAGGCACCACCGGCTTTGAGTACGCCCAGCATTCCTACGATTATTTCTAATGAGCGATCGACGCAAATTCCGACAATTGACTCTGGTTCAACTCCCAAGTTTTGCAGGTGATGGGCGAGTTGATTAGCGCGATCGTTGAGTTCTCGGTAGGTGATTTTTTGGTTTTCAAAGACGACGGCAATGTTGTCTGGGTTGCGATCGGCTTGTTCTTCAAAAAGCTGGTGAACACATTTGTCTGTCGGGTAATCTTTCTGGGTTTGGTTGAACTCGACGAGAAGCTGCTGACGATCGCGATCGCTGAGTATGTCTAGCTGACTGATAGCAACTTCTGGATTTTTGACTATGCTTTCTAAAAGCGCCTGAAAGTGTTCGGACAAGCGCTTTATATCTGCCGCAGCAAATAAAGCGGAATCATAGTGAAATTCAGCGCTTAGGGAATTGCACAGGCGGAGGCAGGAGAGTTTGAGTTTGAATTGCTCTAGGCAGGCATCTTGCCGAACAAGGGAAAATGAAACGCCTGAATTATCATAGTTCTTAGGCTCTGCTTGGAAGTCAAAGCAGACGGGCCAAAAGCTGCTGCTTTTTTCGTTTTCTAGGATTTCTTCCCAGCTAAAATATTCTTGCCAGTTGTACATCTCGTTGAGATTAAGCTCAACTTGCTGCTTCAATTGTGAAAAAGTCAACTCGTCTTGTACTGGGCATCGTAGGGGTAAGTATTTGAACAGCAGCCCCAGAGAGTGTTCTAATTCTTCATATTTTCTGCCGTCTATCGCTACGCCGATTATCGGGTTTTGCTCTCTGGTAAGCCGCCAAATGAGAATTTGCCAGCAAGTCAGCAGGAAGGCAGAAATATCGCTTTTGTGCTTTGGGGCGATCGCTTCCAGGCTGTTCAACAAATTACCCCGAATTTCCATCCTTTCTACTAGCGGCTTAAATTCCGCTTCTCCATTCTTCTTTTCCCAAGGAAGCGTTAATAAATCCCAAGATTCAATGTTCAGCTTTCGCCAGTATTCTTGGCCGATTGCCGTTTCTTCTGATTCGAGTAGCTCATTTTGCCACTCAGCAATATCGGCATATTGCATTGATTCATTAGAGAACTCTTCCCCGCAGGTGCAGGCTGAGTAGGAAAGACTGAGTTCGCGGGTGAAATTTTTCAGGGTGACGCTATCTGCAATTAAGGCAGAGAAGTTCGCCACCAATAGGTGCTTGTCTTGGGCCAGAGTGACTAAATAAATATGCCAAAGTGGGCCGCGCTCAAAATCAAAAGGAAGCAGACTTAGTTGCTGAAAAAGCGCTGCGATTTTAGCTTCTTGTTCTTTTGAAGACAAACCGCTCAGATTGTGTTCCGAGATAGGAACTTCACCAGTGCTGGCGATCGCTTGCAGGGGTAGTGTCATCCCAGGCAAGCAGTGAAAGCTGGTACGCAGAATTTCGTGCCGATTCACGACATTTTGGAGCGCACTTTTAAGAATCTCTTTGTCGAGATTTCCGGTAATTAAAATTGCACCTCTAACGCGATAAGTCTGTTGGCTTTTATTTTGCTGTAACCCCCACAGATGCCGTTGCTGTGGAGAGAGTCTAAACCCTTCGATTGTTTCGTTTTGCATTTCTAAAGTTCCTTTTATAAGCCTAAATATCTTGACAGCTAAACGCTTCTGCCATACCGACAACAACCCGACGCGAACCAGAAAATGGCGTGCGTCCGTGCGCGGCTAGCATATTATCTAACAGCAAGACATCTCCTTCTTCCCAAGGGAAAACAATCGTTTCTTGCTGATAGCAGCGACGAATTTCGTCTAATATAAAATCTTCAATGGGCGAACCATCGCCGTAATAAGCATTGCGGGGTAAATCTTCCTGCTTAAAAGAAGTTAAAAGCTCTTTGCGAACGACGGGCTCGAGATTGGAAATGTGGAAGAGGTGAGCTTGATTAAACCACACCATTTCCTGCGTTTGTGGGTGCTCAGCGACCGCTTGACATATTTGCCTAGTTCTCAAGCGATCGCCACTTTTCCATTCTAACTCAATTCCCGCTTTTTGGCAATACTCTTCTACCTCAATTTTGCTATCAGTATTGAAGACATTTTGCCAGGGCAAATCTACGCCACCGCCGTAATTTCGCACATACATAACCTTTTTTTTGGCAAACTTTTCTCTAATATTTGAATCCAGGCTTTCAAACACTTTGCGGCTGTTAGCGATCGGAGTTTCTCCTCCCTGTTCGGCTTTCTTGACGCAGAAAAAAGCGATTTTCAGCGGCCAATTTCGAGAATAAGCCATTTCATTGTGCAGTGGGATGAATTGCTCGGCAGGATACTCGGTGGAAGTGTAAATATTTCCGCTCACCTGACTGCGCGGAGTTGAGCGAAAAGAATATTCCAACAAGTCGCCAGCAATAGTTTGAATAAACTGCTCGAAACCATTCACCCCGCCGACTTCAAAGCCTCGAAAAAGTATTCCTCCATGCTTCCATAACTGCGTTTCAATTGATGAGCGATTGTTCGCAGCCCAACCCGCGAGATTTAATTTTTCTACTGTTGGCTGAACAACGAGAGGTAGAAGGTTTTCGGGCTGGAGGTAGGTGGTTTTGACTAATTCCTGTGAAGACAGGCTGACGGCTTTGCGCCTAATTGATCCTAACTTTGGGGAATTGAGATTCTTTGTTTCTGTATTTGTCATAGTTTTTGGTTTGGTGAAAATTTTCTCCTTTTTTCCAGAAAAAGTATGAGAGATTGAGCCATCCTTTTCAATTTTTCATAACTTTGCGTTGAGCCATTTTTAATTTTTGAATTACCGAAAGCTGAATTTGTTTTTCCTGCTCGATTTGGTGCTGCCTTTCTGCTTCGGCAAGAATTTCTGCCAAGTCGTCCATCTTGATATCTGGCTGGATGACTACCTGGTTGAGGAGGATTTGGAAACCTCTCACCATTCGGGCAATAGTCGCCGCCTCAAATAAGTCTGTTTTGTACTCAAATAAGCCTTGAATTCCTTCTGAAGCCTCCCAGAGAGTGAGGCTTAAGTCGTGTCTCGACATACCGACATCGAATTCCAGAATGCTTAAGGTCAAACCAGCTAAGTCCAGGGGTGGCATGGGTGCATTCTGGAGTACAAACCACACTTGAAACAGCGGGTTATAGCTGAGATTTCGCTCCGGCTGCAATTCCACGACCAGCTTTTCAAAAGGAACATCCGGGTGAGCGTAAGCTGCTAACGCTACCTCGCGTGTTCGACCGAGTAGTTCGCGGAAAGTTGGATTACCTGCGGTGTCAATTCGCAGCACTAAAGTATTGACAAAAAATCCAATCAGTTCCTCTAATTCAAGGCGGTTACGATTGGCGATTGGAGAGCCAATAGCGAGGTTATCCTGCTTTATGTGGCCGTATAGCAAGGATTGAAATGCTGCTAGCAACGTCATAAATAGGGTGACATCTTGTTGCTGGGCGAGGGTTTTCAGCCTTTCAGTTAAAGAAGCAGAAATCACAAAAGATTGCTGCGATCCTTGGCAAGTTTGCACGGGAGAGCGCTGCCTATCTGTTGACAGCACAGCTAAACCGCCTCCCAATTGTTGTTTCCAATAAGCGAGCTGTTTTTCTAATTTCTCTCCCTGGAAATGCTGCCGCTGCCAACTGGCGAAGTCGGCATACTGCACGGGAAGTTCAGGCAGCCCAGAGGATTTGTCATTGGAAAAAGCTTCATAAAGTGCGGCCACTTCTCGCACCAACACGCCCATAGACCAACCATCAGAAATAATGTGGTGTATCGTCAGCAGTAACACATATTCTGTCGGACTAAGTTGCAGCAGAGTACCCCGCAGTAAGGGCGATCGCGTTAAGTCAAAGGGGCGTTGGGCTTCTTCAAGAGTACGCTGCTCAGTTTCAGCTTGCTGCTGAGTTTCTGGTAAATGTTGCAAGTTTACCACCGACAAAGCGAAATCCAAGGAAGGAGAAATCAGTTGAACAGGTTCCCCGTCTACTTCTGCAAAAGCAGTCCGTAAAACTTCGTGACGCCTGACAATTTCATTGAGTGTTTGTTGCAGTGCTGACAAATTCAATTGCCCTTGCAAACGCACAGCAGCAGGAAGGTTGTAGGCAGGGTTTTCGGGAGACAATTGATCGAGAAACCACAGCCGTTGCTGGGCAAAAGAAAGGGGAGCAGAATTGGGCTGCGATCGCCTGGGAATGCGCTTAGATTGCTCAGCCTGTACTGCCTCTTTCCCCAATGCTTTGAGGAGGAGCGCTCGCTTCTGGGGTGAGAGGTTTTTCAGGCGTTCTGAACGATTAGTAGACATCATGATTCACCTCCTCGCAGTGGTCGCCGTTTGTGATAGTTAAGGAAAGCTTTGCTGCTATTTTTAGCTGGTCGTTTAAAACAAAATTGATATCTGCTTCAGTGGTGAGGGGGTTGGCAAGGACGGTGCGAAAAGCAACAATGGGAATGGTTTTGCCATAACAGGTGTTTTGCACGGTTGTTCGCGATACGAAGGTGTGACCGGCTCGCCGCTGGGCCTCCTGAAGGCGCTCGTTAAATTGATTAATGAAGTAGTTGTCGGCTTCGGTTAGTTGTTTTTTGCCTGCTTTTTCCCTGAAGGTTTCTGGAATGTAGCGGTATAAAAGAATATTAATTTCGGGTTCTAGCAGCAATTCAAATGCTGGATTTTCCCGAATTAAATCGGCCAAGTGCTGCGTTTTATAGATGCCTGCATCTATCAAAAACTCATAGCCTTGATGGCCGATGATATTCAACGCTGCTTGCAAGAACAAACTCGCACCCGATCGAGAGCCTTCCAGAGAGCGCTTGCCTAGATCGATGGAGTCTTTTCGCACCGTGTAGGGCGCGTTTTTTTCAATAACTTTGGCGGTTTGGGGATTGCGGAATAAAACCAGACCGATTCCCATTGGCAAATACATTTGTTTGTGTCCATCTATGGTGACGGAATCTGCTAGTTCAATGCCTGCGAATTTGTGCCGATGGCGTTCGGAAAAAAGCACGGGGCCGCCCCAAGCGGCATCGACGTGAAAGTGAGCGTTTGCTTCTTGCGCGATCGCGGCTATTTCTGGAAGCGGATCGATACTTCCCGAATCGGTGCTGCCTGCAACACCGACAATTGCCAGAATGTGCAGGTTGCGATCGCGACATTCGGCTACAGTTTGGCGCAGCGCTGCCAAATCCATGCGGTGATTGGAATCGGTGGGAATTTTTAGGAGATTGCGATCGCCAATGCCTAATAAACCGGCGGCCTTTTCAAAAGAATAGTGCATCAAACTCGATCCGATTATCACCATTCCCTTGTAGCCGTAAAACTCTAAAGCTGCGTACAACCCTTCTTTTTCAATGCCACCAAAGTTATTTTTTGGCCCTAAAGAAGCGTTGCGAGCGCACCACAGGGCTGTGATATTAGCCAGGGTGCCGCCCGTTGTCATGATACCGAGCGTGCTATCACTTTTTTGAATGTGCTGGTTATAAAAATCCTCAGAAAAATCGTAAATTAATCGGTGCATCATTGCCAAAGTCTGGCGCTCACAAGGGCTTAAAACTTTGGCAGTTTCCATCTTGACTAAATTTTGATTCATCGCGGTTACAAGCTTCGCGATCGGCCGCACAAAATAGGGAAGTGCGCTCGTCATGTGACCGATATATCGGGGGGAAGATGTATGAATGGAATGGGCAACGAGGGTTTGGGTCAAATCATCGATATAATTCCCAACATCTGTAGGAAGGGCGGGAATTTTGTTTTCCCTAAACTCCTTAATAATTAACTCTAAGTCAATATCTGTACTAGCGGTTTTTGCGTACAAAAAGTCTTGAACAAGGCAAGAAATTCGCTCCTCCATTGCTTCTTCTGCCAAAAATGACTTTTCTGAGGCACTGAATAGCTCCATTAACTTTTCTTCAAGTGGGGTAACAGAGGCTTTTAAGGGCTGCATTACATCTTGAGAGTCTTTGCCTTTTACTGTTAGTTTACTCATCCCGAATCAATCCTGTTAAATGGGCTTTTTTTATCTCCTATCCCCTAGCGAAGCATGAAGGGGATAGGGCTTGTTAGGCTTTTTTTACAAACGCGATCTTTGCTCAGCCACTATCACAGTTTGTGCTGACTCTCCATCACTCTTTTCTAATAGATCGAGCAATTTATCTATCTGGTTAGCATCGGCGTTAGCCAGAATTTCTTCCTCGATTAGTTCAGCTAAATTCTGAATGGTGGGATCGGCAAAGAAATCGCACATCGCTAACTCTACCCCAAAGCACGATCGCACTCGCGATATTAACTGTGTTGCCATCAGAGAGTGACCGCCGAGGTCAAAAAAGTTTTGGTTAGTGCCTACTTTTTCTAGCCCTAAAAGAGCAGTCCAAATCTCAGCAATTTTTTCCTCTGTGGGCGTTTGTGGCTCAGTGAAGGCTGTTTCATCAAAAACGTAATCGCACCTTTGAGATAAGGCGAGGCGGTCAATTTTTCCGTTGGGCGTTAATGGCAGCGCATCTAATACTACAAAAGCTGAAGGCACCATGTAATCGGGCAGTTTGTGCTTCAAGAATGAACGCAGTTCGGAAATAAATTCTGGGTGCTGATTTGTGAACCCTGAGTTAGGAACTAGGTAAGCGACTAGGCGTTGACTGCCCGGTGCATTTTCCTGAAGCAAAACAGCAGCGGTGGACACAGAAGAATGTTGAGAAAGTGCTGCCTCTATTTCTCCGAGTTCGATGCGGAAACCGCGAATTTTTACTTGGCAATCGCCACGACCCAGAAATTCTATATTACCATCCGGCAGGTAACAACCGATATCGCCTGTTTTGAACAAAACTTTTTGATGAGAATTACCGACAAAATCTAATTTTTCTTGCCCAAACGGGTTAGAAATGAATTTTTCCGAGGTTAAGTCGGGGCGGTTTAAGTATCCCTGTGCCAATCCATCGCCGCCGACGTAAATCTCGCCGGGAATTCCTATGGGAACGGGTTGCAAATTGCGATCGAGCAGGTAAATTTGCGTGTTGGCGATCGGGCGACCGATTGGCACTTTCTCGACACAGTGAGTTGCATCGTACCACGTCACGTCCGCAGCTACTTCAGAAGAGCCATAAAGATTGATTAATACCCGTTGGGGCATCTGCTCTCGAAATTGCTGGCAAAGTTCCAGCGGCAGAGTTTCTCCGCTGCAAATCCAATACTTTAATTGAGGCAAACGCCTGTCTAAATCGGGGAAGGAATCTAAGATAGCGCGCAACAAAGAAGGAACTAGCACCAGTCGCGTTACTTTTTGCTTTGATAAGGTTTGAAGGAATTGGTTAATATCTTTGACGGATCGATCGCGAATAATGACAGTGGGCAACCCATGCAGCAAAGGAGCAAAGATTTCCCAAACCGAATCGACAAAATTTAAGGACGTTTTTTGACAGCAAATATCTGCTTCGATAAAAGGGTATGGGTTCCAAAAACAGCGATTGACTGTGCCTCGGTGAGTGCCGAGTACGCCTTTGGGAGTGCCTGTCGAGCCGGAGGTGTAGAGGACGTAAGCGAGGTTATCAGCTTCCACTTTAACAGCGGGGTTGCGATCGCTCTCGCGGGAAATTTCCTGCCATTCGGCGTCGATACAGACGACTTTTGCGCTGTGTTCGGGGAGGGTTTCTAGGAGGTTTTTTTGAGTCAAAAGCACCGGAACTTTTGCGTCGGCCAGCATGAAGGCTCGGCGTTCTTGGGGATAAGCAGGATCGAGAGGAACGTAAGCGGCACCGACTTTTAAAATGCCCAAAATCGCCACCAGCATCGACAGCGATCGCTCTAAGCAAATTCCCACCAAAACTTCGGGTTTTACACCTAGAGTTTGCAGGTAATGTGCGATTTGGTTGGCTTTGGCATTCAATTCTCGGTAAGTCAATTGTTCATTTTCGCAAATAGCAGCTACTGCATCTGGGGTTCGCTCTGTTTGCGCTGCAAATAATTCGTGAATTGAGGAATTTTTGGGATAATCCGCTTGGGTGTCGTTCCACTGGACAAGTAATTGCTGGCGTTCGGCGGCGCTCAATAGGGGCAATTCTGACAGTTTCCGCTCAGGATTGTCAGTCATTTCCTCTAGTAAAGTTTGCAGGTGTCCCAGCATTCGCGCTATCGCACTTTCCTCAAAGCAGCTACAATCGAAAATAATTTTCAGCGTCAATTCCGCACCGGGCATCGCCATCACCGTTACAGGATAATTCGTTGTTTCCAAGGAGCGAATATTCTCTACTTTTAAGTTTTGAATCTTCTCCTGGAAAGAAGCATCCACAGGATAATTTTCAAAAACGACCAAACTCTCAAATAAAGGTAAACTCCGAGGAACTTCGCTCCACCCCTGCACCTCAATGAGGGGGCTATACTCATACTGCCGCGCCTCAACTTGTTGCGCTTGGAGTTGTTTTAAGCAGGATAAAATAAAATCCTGTGGGTCAATTTTTACGCGCACTGGCAGAGGATTTACGAACAGCCCCACTACCGATTCCGCACCCATTAAATCTGGCGGTCGCCCGGAGACAACCGTACCAAAAACCACATCTTCCTCGCCACTATATCGGCTCAAAAGTAGCGCCCAAGCTGCCTGTACGAGGGTATTTAATGTTAGCTGATGCTGCCGCGCGGCAGATTGCAGTGCGGCGGTAGCTGTTGCAGAAAATATCACCTGCTGTTCGCCACTACTTTCTAAACGGTTTCGCGCGACAATATTGCCCCGGGCGATCGCAGTTGGAGCTGAAAAACCTTTGAGAGTTTGCCGCCAAAATGACTCAGCCGCCGATAAATCTTGCTGGTGCAGCCACCCGATGTAATCCCGATAAGGGCGAGGGCGTTTGAGCTGCAATTCCTCGCCCTGGGAGAAGGCTTGATAAAATGCAAAAACTTCCTCAAGAACGATCGCCAGCGACCACCCATCTAAAACTAAGTGGTGGTGGCTCAAAATAAACTGAAAAGTATCTGTTTCTAACTGCGCCAGTGCAATGCGAATTAAGGGAGCTGATGTCAAGTCAAAGCCCTGAGCGCGATCGGCTTTTAGGAACGTTTCTAGCTCCTGTTGTTGTTCGGAGGCCGAGAGCGATCGCCAGTCCATCTGCTGCCAAGATAATGCAGCATCTTTACGCACCGCTTGCACGGGTTCTTTCAAATTTTTCCACACGAAACAAGTCCGCAAAATGGGATGCCTGTCTACAACTTTTTGCCAACTCTTTCTAAACGCAGAAACATTTAGATCGCCGCGCAAGACGCACAGCAGTTGCCCGAAATATACGCCCGATTCTGGCTGGTAAAGGGAATGAAAGAGAATGCCCTGCTGCGCTGGGGAGAGGGGATAAAAATCTTCGATATTGCCATTAATCATATTAAAGCTCTCCCAAAATTGCGGTAATGTTGTCTAAATCGTCCTGGCTCCACTGGCTCCACTTAAACTCTGCAAAGTCAGAAGGAGTGCAGCCGCCTGCGTCGGGGGACTGACAGTATTTAATTAGCGATCGCAGCGATTCTATAAAGCCCGTTGCTAAATTTTCAATGCTTTCTCGTCGGTGAATGCTTTCGCTGTACGTCCAATCTAATTGCAGCTTGCTGCTGGCAATAAATCCGTTAATTTCCAGCAGGTAACGCCGATTTCCGCGCGGGCTGCGAAGGGGGCCGCTAGGATGGGAAGACAGCCTTAATAAAGAAGACTTCGGCAGCACTTGGTCAAACTGTCCGAGATAGTTAAAGCTTACCTCAGCTTGCGGCAATTTGTGGAAAATTTTAGCAATTTCTGGGTTTAAATATCGTTGGACACCGCAGCCAATACCGCGATTTGGCACTGCGCGTAATTCCTCTTTCACTAATTTGATGGCAGCCCCTAGATCGGAAGGCTTTTCTAAATTTAACTGAACGGGAAAAACTGCTGTAAACCAGCCGATTGTGCGCGACAAATCTACTCCTTCAAATATATCTTCGCGCCCGTGACCTTCTAAGTCAAGTAAAAGTGAGTTATTGCCTGTCCAGCGTTCAAATGCTTGAGCTAAAGCAGTTAGCAATACATCATTAATTTGAGTACGGTAAGCGGCAGGTACTTCTTGTAAGAGCAGTTTTGTTTCTTCAACACTCAAAGCAACGGATACTGTCTTTTCAGATGCAACTAAATTCGCTGCGTTTGGGAAATCCACGGGCAAGCGAGAAGTTGGTTGGTGAGAAAGGGCGAACCAGTAATCGAACTCTCCCTGCAATTCGGGCGATCGCCCCCACTCATGCAAGCGTTCTGCCCACTGCTTAAATGAGGTTGTTTTGGGCGGCAGCGCGACTGTTTCGCCGCGGCTAATCTGCCCATAAGCCGTCTGGAAATCCTCAATTAAAATTCGCCATGAAACCCCATCAACCGCTAAGTGATGAATAACCAATAACAAGCGATTTGGCTGATGTTTGCCCAAGTCAAATAGGGCAGCGCGAAGTAATGGCCCCTCTGACAAATTCAAACTAGCTTGCAACTGAGTGGCGGCGGTTTGGAAAGCGGCTTCTCGCTCCTCTGGAGGTAGCGATGACAAATCAATGCAGGTAAAGGTCGGAACCTCGTCGGGATTGACGAGATCCTGCTGCCAGCCAGATTCTCCTCGCACAAAACGCAGGCGCAGCGCGTCGTGGTGCTTCAGCAATTCTTGCAAAACTGACTCAATTAATACAGGTTCGAGAGTTTGTCGCAACTCGAAAAGCACCGCCTGATTCCAGTGGTGTGGATCGGAGAGGTTTTGTTCAAAAAACCAGTGCTGAATCGGCGTCAGAGGAACTTCGCCAATGATTAATCCTTGTTCGGATTGTTGGGTTCCTGCTGTATCGGCGATGGCTGCTAACTGTGCAATGGTTTGGTGTTGAAACAGTTGTTTAGGAGTGAGCCGCAACCCCGCTTGATTGGCTTTAGAAATGACTTGAATGCTGAGGATAGAATCGCCGCCCAATTCAAAGAAATTGTCGTCAATTCCCACTTGTTCTAACCCCAATACTTGCGCCCAAATTTCTGCCAGGATTTTCTCAATAGCCGTGCTTGGCGCGGCGAAGGCTTCTTCGAGTTTTGGACGATCGCGATCCGGTGCGGGAAGGGCTTTGCGATCGACTTTGCCGTTGGGAGTTAGAGGCAACGATTCCAGCCTTACGAAGGCAGCAGGCACCATGTATTCCGGCAGCTTTTCTTGCAGGTAGGCACGCAGGTTGCTGATACTTGGGAGTTTGTCTTGGTTAAGCACTAAATAAGCGACTAAGCGCTTGTTGCCCGAACCGTCATCGCGCGCGATCGCCACAGCATCACGCACGGCGGAGTGCTGTCTCAGGGTTTCCTCAATTTCTCCCAATTCGATGCGATAGCCCCGGATTTTCACTTGGCTATCAATTCGCCCCAGGTATTCGATATTTCCATCTGGCAAATAGCGCGCCAAGTCGCCAGTTTTGTAAAGGCGCGCATCGGGTGAGTTGCTAAAAGGATTTGGAATAAATTTCTGGGCCGTTAATTCGGGACGATTCAGATACCCTCTGGCCAATCCTGCGCCACCGATATGCAGTTCCCCTGGCACTCCAATTGGCAAAGGTTGCAAATAGCGATCTAAGATGTAAAGCTGCGTGTTGGCTATGGGGCGACCGATGGGAACAATTCCAGGATAGCGCTGGCGCGTACAAGCCCAAAAACTTACGTCTACAGCCGCTTCAGTGGGGCCATAAAGATTGTGCAATTCAGCATTCAAACGGTTAAAAAAGCGCTCCTGAAGTTCAAAGGATAGCGCTTCGCCACTGGTGATGACGCGCTTGAGGGAGTGACAAAAATCGAGTCCAGGTTCTTCGAGGAACAGTTGCAGCATTGAGGGAACGAAATGGAGTGTGGTAATTTGCTGCTCAGCAATGAGTTCCACTAAATAAAAACCATCGCGATGACCTTCTGGTCGAGCTATGATTAGACGCGCTCCTGTCAGCAACGGCCAGAATAATTCCCATACTGATACGTCGAAGCTAAAGGGTGTTTTCTGCAAAACACGATCGCTTGCAGTTAATTCGTAGGCATCCTGCATCCACAACAAGCGATTGCAAATGCCTCTGTGAGTATTAGCAGCTCCCTTTGGCTTTCCAGTCGAGCCTGACGTATAGATGACGTAAGCTAGGTTTTCAGCAGTAACTGCGACGGTGAGATTTTCTTCGCTTTGTCGAGCGATGGCTTGCCAATCGGCATCCAGACAAATCGCGATCGTTTCCACGAAGGGCAGCTTTTCTACCAGATGCTTTTGTGTCAGCAGCACAGGCGTTTGAACGTCTTTTAACATGAAAGCCAATCGCTCTGGTGGATAGCCTGGATCGAGCGGAACGTAAGCGCCGCCTGCTTTGAGAGTACCGAGAATACCGATTGCCATCTCAAGCGATCGCTCGACACAAATCCCCACCAAAACTTCTGGCTTGACGCCGAGTTTTTGCAGGTAATGCGCGAGTTGATTCGCTCGTTCATTCAGCTCGCAGTAAGTAAGTTTTTGGTCTTCAAATACGACTGCAATGGCATCGGGCGTTCGCTCGGCCTGCGCTGCAAATAATTGATGAATGCAGCGATCGCTCGGATAATCGGCGCGGGTGTCATTCCACTCTACCAACAACTGATGCCGCTCTTTTTCCCCCAGCAACGGTAGTTCTTCAATCCGCCGATCTGGGTTGGCAGCTATGCCCTCCAGCAACGCGATCAAATGCCCCGCCATCCGCCTAATAGTGACCGCATCAAATAAATCCGTACTGTATTCAAGCTGACCGCTAATTTCTTCCTGCTTTTCTTCTAAATACAGCGTTAAGTCAACTTTTGCTGTCTGATTCTCAACATCTAAAAAAGTGAGATTGAGTCCGGCTATTGATTCCGCAGCAACAGGTGGAGTTTGCAAAACAAAAGCAACTTGGAACAGTGGATTGTAGCTCAAATTGCGATCGGGTTGCAACTCTTCAACCAGTTTCTCAAACGGCAAATCTTGGTGAGCGTAAGCTTCTAAACTCACCTCCCGAATGCGATCGAGCAACTCCCGAAAAGTGGGTTCGCCTGACAAATCAGTTCGCAATACTAAAGTATTGACAAAAAACCCGATTAGCCCTTGAATTTCCGCTCGGTTGCGGTTGGCGATGGGAGAGCCAACGGGGATATCTGCCTGTCCTGTATAGCGATAGAGCAACGTTTTAAAGGCTGCTAGCAGCGTCATAAACAGGGTGAGATTTTCCTGGCGGCTGAGCTTTTTGAGGGCTGACCTTAGCGTTTTGGGGATGAGGAATGATTCTTTCGCGCCCCGATAGGTTTGCACGGGGGGACGGGGGCGATCGGCTGGCAATTCCAGCAAGGGGGGAGCGCCACTGAGCTGCTTTTTCCAGTAGTTAAGTTGAGTTTGCAAGCGATCGCCCGCAAGCCATTCCCGCTGCCAAATAGCAAAATCGGCGTACTGTATGGAAAGTTCGGGAAGTGGGGATGGTTTGCCCATCAAAAACGCTTCGTAAAGTGCTGCTAATTCTTGCAGAAAGACTCCGATTGACCAGCCATCAAAAATAATGTGGTGTAGCGTCAGCAGCAAGAAATATTCCTCAGCATCCAACTGTAGCAAACTAGCTCGCAACAGCGGCCCTTTGGTTAAATCAAAAGGTTTGCTAGCTTCTTCGGCAGCCAGTTGTTTTACTTTTTCTTCTCGCTCAGTTACCGCCAATTGTTGCAGGTCTAAAACTTGCAGCCCGAAATTAAAATTCTCACCAACCACCTGCACGGGTTGACCGTCTACAGTGGCAAATGTCGTCCGCAAAGCTTCGTGACGGCGCACAATTTCCTTAAAACATAGCTCTAGCACTACTACATTTAGCCTGCCTTTCAGTAACACAGCCGCCGGGAGGTTGTAAAAAGGGTTTCCTGGTTCAAATTGGTCAATAAACCAGAGTCTTTGCTGGGCAAAAGAGGTGGGAAATGCAAATACTTCTTCTTCCGCAGTATTTGCCGAGTCGTAAGTATCTGTGGGAGGTTTTTCGGAAAAATGCACCGTCATTGGATTAGTAACTGATAATTGGTAATTGGGCATTGGGCATTGGGCATTGGGCATTGGGCATTGGGCATTGGGCATTGGGCATTGGGCATTGGGCATACCTCACCACGCTTGAGAACCGCTATATTGGTGGCAATCCCATGACTCATCACTGATTTGTGGTTAGCGCAAAGATGACAGTGACCTGCGGTACGCCGATCGCGAAACAGGCGCGATCGCGGGTTCTTCAACGGCCGCATTTTTGTTTTTGGCTTCAGAAATCTTTTCGGCAAGTACAGCGAGCGATCGTCCTGCAAAAATATCGCATAAAGGCAATTCTATCTGACAATATTCTCGTACCTTTGCTGCTAATTGAATTGCCAGCAGCGAATTTCCTCCTAGTTCAAAAAAGTTATCGGTAATGCTTAACTGTTCGATGCCGATAACCTCACAGCAAATTCTCGCTAACATTGCCTCAATAGGGGTGCGCAGTGCGACAAAAATCTTTGCTTCTGGAATTGCGGCATCCGGTTCTGGCAGAGCCTTACGGTTAACTTTGCCGTTCGCCGAAAGTGGCAGCGCGTCCAGAAATATAAATGCAGACGGCACCATATAATCGGGCAGTTTTTCTCTCAGGAATTGGCGCAATTCTTCAGTCGCAGGGGCAGCCTTTTGTTGTGGGACGATATACCCTACTAAGCGCTTTTGACTGTGCTTTTCTCCGAATGCGGTGACAATGGATGCCTTGACTGCTGGGTGTTCGTTCAAAGCAACTTCAATTTCTCCGGCTTCGATGCGGAATCCTCGAATTTTAAGGCGGAAATCTTCTCGTCCTAAAAATTCGATATTGCCATCCGGCAAATAGCGCCCTAAATCTCCCGTTCGGTACAAGCGATCGCCCGTGACGGGGTGCGTGACGCAACTGGCGCGAGTTTTTTCTTCATTCCGCCAGTATCCTTTTGTCAGTCCAACTCCCGCACAGCACATCTCGCCGGCAACCCAGACGGGACAGTCTTCGAGCCTTTCATTCAAAATGTAATAGCGTGTATTGGCGATCGGCGATCCGTAGGGAATGCTTTTCCAAGAAGGGTCAACTGTTTCTACCGGATACCAAATATTCCAAAGGGTAGTTTCAGTTGGCCCGCCGACACTGACAACGTGACATTCACGGGCGATCGCCCTTAACCTCTCAGGGAGCGTTATCGGTATCCAATCTCCACCGAGAAACGCCCAGCGCAAGCACTCCGGCAACACCTCAGAACGTCCGCCAGCGTAATCGAGCAGCATTTCCATCATCGGGGGAACCGAGTTCCAAATGGTGACACGCTCTTTTACCATCAATTCGTTCCAGTGAGCGGGGTCTAGCCGTTGTGCGGCATCGGGAATGACGATCGCGCCCCCGGCTGCTAGGATGCCGAAAATATCGTAAACGGACATATCGTGGTGCAGTGCGGTGACTGCGATCGCGCGATCGCACTCAGCCACATTAAACACTTGATTGGTCTGAGCGATCGCATTGACTACACCTCGGTGGGCGATCGCCACGCCTTTCGGCAAGCCAGTTGAGCCGGAAGTATAAATCACATAAGCTAAATCTTCCGCCTCCTGCACTGATTCCAAAGCTTCGCCGCTTTCTGTTGCTAATTCCTCAGTATCAAGACAAATTCGCCGCACATTTTCCGGCCATTCCAAGCGTTGATTTAACTGAGATTGCGTCAAAACAATCTCAACTTCGCCATTTTCCAGCAAATACCACAGCCGCTCTTTTGGCAGCGCCGCATCTACGGGCAAATAAGCGGCCCCGGATGCGAGAATGCCCAGCACAGCGACGATTTGCTCCCATCCTTTTTCCATAACCACGGCAACCAATTGGTTGGGGCGAGTTCCCAGCTTCCGCAAGCAATGACCGACTTGATTCGATCGCAGATAGAGTTCCTCGTAGGTGAGGATGCGATCGCGCGTAATGACGGCTGGTTCGTGCGATCGCGACGCGACTTTCTCAGCAAACAATTCATGCAGCAATACATCGGGAATGGGTGCTTCAATGCTGTTAGTAAAGGCTTGCTGAAACTGCACCGTTTTCTGCCAAGTTTCCTCTTCATTGGCGAGGCTTTGCAATAGGCTGCAATAGGCGTCAAACATATCGTCAATCATCCCTGGCGGGAAAAGTTCTTCCACCGCATCCCAGCTAAAAGACATCCCCTCAGAGGTTTCGGTAAATTGCGCGTCGATCCAAACTTGCGGAGTTTGACCGATAATGTGAACCAATTCTCCCAATTCTTGAATCAAAGAGAAGATAGAAGTATCTTCCCCAGGCGCGTTTTGCGGATCGATCGTAAACACGACTGGCATCAGCGCTGCAGTTGTACCTTGCGCTTGGGCGAGTTCTCGTAAAACCCGCACGCCGCTGACATATTGGTGTTCTAAATCTTGCCAAAGTTGTTCTTGCAATCGCTTGGCTCGTACTTCAAAACTTTCTTGCTTTGAGTTATCTATTTCTAGCAGAGTAAATGACGCAAATTCTCCGATAATTTCCTCAACTTGAGAATGCAAAGGCAACCGATTAAAGCGCGGCACGTTGAGGGTAAACCGAGGCGTTTTGCTCCACAAGGATAGAACCTCCGCATAGGCGGCCAGCAATAAGCCCGTAGGAGTGAGGCTGGCGCGAGCTGTGCGCGTTTTGAGGCGCTGCCAGGTTTGCAAGTCTAAGCGATCGCTCCAGCGTTTAAATCGCGGCTGCGTTAAGGAATTCGGGTGTTTGGCGAGGGGCAATTCCGGCGCTGCTGGCAGGGTTTTGAGGCGAGTTCGCCAGTAATCTAAGGATTGCTGGTAAAATGGGGAGTTTTCTAAGGCGATCGCAGCTAACACGCAGTCGCGAAAAGACAGTTGCAAGGGCGCGATCGCAGTATTAGGATTGCGGTAAAACTTGACCAAATCACCAAACAAAATTTGAAAACTCCAGCCATCTATGCACAAAGCGTCAATGCTGAGATGCAAGCGAATGCGATCGTTCATTTGCGAAGCGCAAATTTCAAATAGCGGCCAACGATCGAGCGGCAGCACTTGGTGAGAAAGGCGATCGCGGATTGCTTCGAGTTGTTCGTCGGCAACTTTTGAATCGAGCGATCGCAAATCCAAAACCTCAATTTTATAAGTGGGTACGTTTTCCAGAATTTGCTGCTGTCCGTTCGGAAGTACGATCGCCCGCAGCATATCGTGACGCTCTACAACTCGCTGCCACGCGAGGCTAAACCGCTCTAAATCTAACTCGTCGCTCTCAATTTCTACATAGCCGTGAATGGCAACATTGCCCATTTCAAAGAAGCTATTTCTCCCGATCCAGTACGCCTGCTGCATTTCATTGAGCGGAAATGGTTGGTAGCGATTTTGAGGATCGGGGGCGATCGCGGGCAGTGAAATCAGGGGTTCGGGCGACTGCTGGCTCTTAGCTTGTGCGATCGCAACTGCCAGACTGGCGACAGTAGGGGATTGAAACAGACAGCGCAACGATAGCTCGACTTGAAAGCGATCGCGCACCTTGGCAATCAGTTGAGTTGCCAGCAAAGAGTGACCTCCCAACTCGAAGAAATTGTCATTAATTCCCACTTGTTTTAAGCCGAGAACCTCCGCCCAAATATCAGCTAATACTTGTTCTTCTAAAGTCTCAGGAGCGATAAAATCGGCGTCTAAACTGTTGGTTTCTGGTGCGGGAAAAGCTTTAAAATCTACCTTACCGTTTGGCGTTAATGGCATGGCTTCTAAAAACATGAAACTGGCAGGCACCATATAATCTGGCAGTTGTTCCCGGAGAAAAGAGCGCAGATTTTTAATCCGTGCAGAGTTGTCAATGCTGACTGCTGAGTTTAAAACGAGGTAGGCGATTAAGCGCTTTTGGCCTGAATCTTCCTCGCGCGCGAGAATTACTGCTTCTTGCACGTCTGGATGTTGGCTGAGTGTGGATTCGATTTCTCCCAACTCTATGCGAAAACCGCGAATTTTTACTTGGCGATCTGTGCGATCGAGAAATTCTAAATTGCCGTCGGGGAGATAGCGGACTAAATCGCCTGTTTTGTAAAGGCGAGAGTGCTTCGCACACGCTTCGCGAACGCCTTGCTTGCTGCTAAAAGGATCGGGAATAAATTTTTCTCGATTCAGATCCGAACGGTTGATATATCCTCTGGAAACGCCCGCACCTCCGATATAAAGTTCGCCGGGGACTCCGATGGGAACGGGTTGCAAATTAGCATCGAGTACATAGGTGCGGGCATTTGGAATTGGACGACCAATCGGCAAGGTTTTTGGGGAGTTTTTAACCGCAGAGGGCGCAGAGGGCGCAGAGGGTAGAGAGTCGCACCACGTGGCGACAATGGTTGTTTCTGTGGGGCCGTAAGTATTGACAAGTCGTACTTTTTCTGAAACGCATTTTTGCCACTGATTCAGGGATGCTGAAAGTGCAGTTTCTCCGCCAATAATTGTCAAGCGCACTGATGGAGGAAATTCTGCTTTTTCGGTGCTGAGTCTGGCCGTTAATTCGCGCCAGTAAGCTGTCGGCAAATCTAAGACGGTGATTTGCCATTCCCGGCATTTTTGCAGGAAGGAAGAAATGCTGTCTAACATGGAATTTCCGCGCAGTACCAAAGTTGCGCCTCGCGTTAAACAGGGATAGATTTCTTCGGCGCTGGCGTCGAAGCTGAGGGAAGCAAATTGGAGAATGCGATCGCCTGGTTCGATGCCATATTCAACACTTGCAGCCTGCGTATAATTCGCCAAAGATTGATGCTGCACCATCACTCCTTTTGGCTTGCCGGTAGACCCGGATGTATATATGATATAAGCGAGGTTTTCTGGCAAAACGGCGCTCTCAGGATTTGACTTATTTTGTTTAGCGATCGTCTGCCATTCTGCATCCAAGCAAATCACAGAAATATTATTTTGGGTTGGCGTTTCTGCTTTTAATTCTGCTTGCGTCAGCAATACGCTAACTCCAGCGTCTTCTAACATGAAGGCGAGGCGTTCTTTAGCATAGATGGGGTCGAGGGGCAAATAAGCGCCGCCTGCTTTTAATATGCCTAAAATTCCGACGATCGCATCGAGCGATCGCGCCATATAAACGCCGACTATCCCATCTGGTTTTACGCCGAAAGAGTGCAAATAATGGGCAAGTTGATTTGCGCGATCGTTCAGTTCTCGGTAGGTCAAACTTTGGCATTCAAATTGCACCGCAACAGCATCTGGTGTTTTCGCCACTTGCGCTTCAAATAAGCGATGAATACAGGCATTTTGAAAGTTATTTGTTTGAGTATTATTCCACTCAAATAGAAGTTGCTGGCGCTCTGTTTCTGCAAGCATCGGTAAATCTGATAAACGCGCGGAGGGATTCGCAACGATACCTTCTAATAAGTTCTGAAAATGCCTCGCCATTCGCGCGATTGTAGCAGCTTCAAATAAGTCTAAGCTGTATTCAAACCACCCTCTAATACCTGTTGCTGTGGCTTCTAATTCCAAGGTTAAATCGAAATTTGTTGTGCCGCTGTGAATCTGTTGGCAGTTCAGGCTTAAACCCGGTAATTCTAAGGCGAATTCAGAGGCATTTTGAAAGGCAAACATCACCTGAAATAGAGGCGAGTGACTTAAATCTCGATTCGGCTGCAATTCTTCTACGAGCTTTTCAAATGGCAATTCTTGGTGTGCATAAGCGCCTAATGCAACCTCTCGCACTCGACTCAGCAACTCTCGAAAAGTGGGATTTCCGGTTAAGTCAGATCGCAGGACTAAAGTATTGACAAAAAATCCAATTAATGATTCGGTTTTGCTGCTGTTGCGGCTGGCAATTGGTGAACCGACGAGGATATCTTCTTGCCCCGTGTAGCGGTAAAGCAGTGTTTTGAATGCTGCCAGCAATGTCATAAATGGAGTAGTTTTTTCGCGGCGACTCAATTGCGTAATTGCCTCGGTTAAGTGCTCTGGCAATTCAAATAATTGCCGACCTCCCTTGTAACTTTGAACAGCGGGACGAGAAAAGTCTGTTGGTAAATTTAGAACCGCTGCGCTGCCACTTAACTGCTGCTTCCAGTAAGTAAGTTGAGCTTCTAATATTTCTCCCTGCATTTGTTGGCGCTGCCAAGTTGCAAAGTCTGCATACTGAATTGGTAGCGGTGGAATCGTGGCTAAATTCTTATTAGATAATCCTTCATAAAATGCCGCTAGCTCCCGTAAAAATACGCCCAAAGACCACCCATCAAAAATGATATGGTGGGCGGATAAAAGCAGGGTATGTTCTGTTTCAGATAGGCGCAAAAGTTTGGCACGGAGCAGATGTGGTTGAGTTAAATCAAAGGGCAATTTTGCTGCTTCCGCAGACAGTTTTTGCGCTGCTTTATCGCGTTCCTCCGGGGAGCGGTCGCTCAAATCTATCAGCGGTAATGGGAAAACTTTCGCCTCAAAAATAACTTGTATCTGTTCTTTTTCTCCACCAGCAAACGCAGTTCTTAAAATCTCGTGTCGCTCGATAATTTTCTCAATACTTTGCCGGAGTGCTTCTGCATTAAGTTGCCCCGTCACCCGAACCGCACCGCAGAGATTGTAGAAGGGGTTTCCCGGTTCCAATTGGTCGAAGAACCACAAGCGTTCTTGGGCAAAAGACAGGGGAAGATGGCGCGAGCGAGAAACAGGTTCAATGACGGCTGCTTTGGTATTTCCTGTTAGTTGCTCTAAAATTTGCACTGCCAGTCGAGCAATGCTCCTATCCTCAAACAAATCGGCAACCGATACAGTAACGCCCAAGTCACTCTCTATTTGATTTTTTAACTCAAAAATTCTTAAAGAATCTAGTCCAAAGCTACTGAGTGGTTGATCGATTTCAGTCGGCTTTAGCCGACTTTGGCTATTAGCTGGGGAATGAATTCCCCGGCGGTTTACCTGCTGCCAAAGGTAAGCCTCAAGAAGCGACTGCCGTTCTTCTAACTCTGCTTTCAGCAGAATCTCTCGCGTGAGCTGATTGTCGATTTCCACCGAATCAGCTAACTCTAAAACGCTACTGGCGACAACTTCCAAATTGTCAGCTAGAAAGTCAGCATAGGCGGCGCGACGTTGAATTTTACCGCTGGTCGTTTTCGGAATGCTTCCGGGCTTAATCAGCACTACTCCATAAACTTGGACTTCATATTCTTGAGCAATGCGGGATCGGATGGCGCTGATAATTTCCTCGGCATTATCCGGCGCTTTGCGAGATTGTAATTCTGGCACGATAACGAGCTGTTCTTCGCCTGCGACTTCCACCGAGAATGCCGCGATCGCCCCTTGCCGCAAACTGGGATGGCTGCGCTCTGCCGTTCTTTCTATATCTTGTGGGTAAAGGTTGCGACCTCGGATGATAATCAAATCTTTGAGTCGCCCTGTAATAAACAGTTCTCGATCGCGTAAAAAGCCTAAATCTCCTGTTCGGAAAAATGGCCCTTCGCTGGTATCTGAAAGATATGCTTGAAAAGTTTTTTCTGTTTCTTCTGGGCGATTCCAATAGCCTCGCGCAACTGTTTCGCCAGCTACCCAAATTTCTCCGACTTCCTGCGGCTGACATTGCGTCAGAGATTCGGGATTGACGATCGCAACTTTAGTGCCAAATTCAGGGAAACCGCAGCCGACTAAAGTTCTCGCGCCCCCCTCGCCTTCGACAATTTCTACAATGTGATTATTTTCCAGCGCCCCAGCGTCAACAGGTAAGAAAGTCGGTGTTGCGCCGCTGCGAACCGTGGCAATTTTTAGCGTGGTTTCTGCCATTCCGTAAGCAGGACAAAAGGCATCCGCGTGAAAACCGCAGGGCTCAAAAGCTTTGGTAAATCGCTCTAGGGTTTCTTTGTGGATGGGTTCTGCGCCGTTATAGGCCACGCGCCAACTACTCAAGTCGAGCTTTTTTTTGCCATCGCCCAAGATTTTGCTTATTTTGCTAGCACACAAGTCGTAAGCAAAATTTGGCCCGCCGCTGTGGGTAGCTTTGTAGCGCGAAATCGTTTCCAACCAGCACATCGGGTTCTGAATAAAAGCCGCTGGTGGCATGAAGTAAGAGGGAATTCCCAGATACAAAGGTTTGAGCAATCCGTCAATTAACCCCATGTCGTGAAACGGGGGAAGCCACGTTACCGCAACGCTTTCGGAATCGTGATCAAAGCCTCGGTGAATGTATTCGATGTTGTACAAAACGTTGGCGTGGCTCACCATTACGCCTTTGGGGGTGGAGGTTGAGCCGGAAGTGTACTGAAGATAAGCCACGGAGTCGGGATCGATGGGTGGCTGCTGCCACTTTTCGCCGTCATCGGAAAGCACCTCTGCACTCAGCCAGCGCATGGCTTTGAGTTCCGGCGCTCGATCGCATAGCTGCTCTAAATTTTCCAAGTGTCGCGCCGGGGCGATCGCAATTGTTGCTCCTGCATCTAGGGCGATCGCACTAATTTTCGCTAAATTCCGTTTCAGCTTCGGCGGATAGAGGGGAACCGCGATCACTTTGGCGTACAAGCATCCAAAAAAGGCGGCGAGATAGTCCAATCCTGGCGGCAAAAGCAGTAAGGCTCGTTCGCCAGTGACTCCCAATGTCTGAAGTCGCGAGGCGTGCGATCGGGCGATCGCATCTAACTCTCGATAAGTCAAACTGGCGGTTTCAGTTTTTCCGTCTAACAGAAATGTATATTTCTGCTCTGGTTGGTGTAACGCTCTGTTTTGTAGGAGTTCTACTAAATTTGTACAACTTTCGGTGAGTTGGTTTCCCTTAATGCTTGCGTCACTCATCGATTCTTTTTACCTAATAAATCTTGTTTGCAGTACGCCAACCAGTTTCGCCAAATTCTTTCCACATAGACTTTCTGTGAACAGTTGTCCGGCGTTACGAGTCTCTCATCAGCGCGTTTGAGTCTTCAATTCGGGTATGAGCGCTTGTTTTCACGTTTTGTTGTCGATCGGGCTGTTCGGCAATGGCTCCGGGGCGATTTCAGTCCGAGCCAGCTTCGATATCAGCTTCAGGGGCTTTACGGCTATCGACTTTAAGCATAGTAGGCTAGATGATATTAATTGTCAAGAGTAGTTGAAAACTTTATTGACTCCTATGGTTGCCTATCTGACAATCTTTTCTAACTCTTGCCATAGCATTTTAGGCGATCGTTTGTCTAGCCCTCACAATCAACCATACTACGCAAGTGGTGTTCAAGGAGATAGAGGGGTAAGACCCCCTATTACAAGATGCCATAATTTTTCATTAGTTAACTCTTGACAGATGCAAGTGCTCTGTTATCTAATTAAGGCACTTTCTCATTAAGCGCCCAGCGACTACTTCCTTTAAGCGAGGAAAATGCCCACCGTGGGCGATCGTCCAGAGCGCCACCGGACTGAGGAGTTCGCCCTGACGCGCCTCCTGTATTCCCAGACAAATGCCACTAGCGACGGGAGGATCGGATCGAACTGCGCCCGACAACTGGGCCGGATCTTCTGCAGGTCAGTTTCAAGAGGCACACAAGAGCAGTAACGCTGCCACAAATCATGTTGTGCAAGCAACGTAAACCACATATCCGAAGTTCCATTAATTTTTGATTAAAGACTAATGAAGAGATCGCAGAAATTATTAAATAGCCTTGGGCTGGCAGGAGTCGTGTCGGCGTTAGTCGCTGGGCCGGCGTGCGCTTCCAACATCGCGCAGGTGACGGGCGTTCGCCTCAACCCCACGTCAGAAGGCATTGAAATCATCCTAGACACTGAAGATGGAAGACCCCTGCAAGTCTTCAGCGCCAGCTTTGGCGAAACTTTACAAGTTGATGTCATCACCGCTCAACTGCGACTACCGGGGGGAAATGAGTTTCGTCAAGACAAACCGGCTGCGGGAATTGCTTCTGTCACCGTTACTCCTTTAGATAACAACAGCATCCGAATCAAAGTCATTGGGGAGAGGGGTCAACCAGTGGCACGGGTGATTCCTAACGCTGCGGGTCTGATTCTGGGCTTAAAACCAACCTCGGAGATGACTGCTCGCCCGCCTGCACCTGCTCCTACAACACAGCGGCCGGGGACGCCCGCAGCACCCTTGCTACCGACAGAGGAGTCGGTAGAGCTACCCGCAGACCGCTTGCCACCGAGAGCGCAGCCACCTGGGACACCCCCAGAACCCTTGCCGCCTACAGCGCAGCCACCTGGGACGCC